>NZ_JBHTJA010000004.1:0-167087 GCF_042675525.1 Actinomadura sediminis | reverse complement strand
GGCCCGGCGGCCGTGACCCGGACGCGCGGCGCGCCGGGCGGTCACGCCGCGGCGGCGCCGGACCGCCGGTCGCGCACCACGCGGACCACGGCGGTGGCGACGACCGCACCGGTGAAGAGGCCGGCGAACGCCATCAGGGCGCCGACCGCCCAGAGTCCCGTGGAGTCGTCGGACCAGTCGGCGCACAGCGCGGTCATGGTGCCGAGGACGGGCGCGGCGACGGCGGTGACGGGGTGGCGGTAGGCCGCCGCGGCGGCGGTCAGCGCGACGAGGACCAGGATCAGGCCCGCCACCTGCCACGGCTGGTAGGGGCCGGTCTCGTGACCGTCGGGGTGCACGTCGCGGTGCTGGTCCCAGCCGAGCCAGGCGGCCCAGTTGGCGGCGGCCGCCACGGCCAGGAGGAGGAAGGCCGCCGTCTCGGCCGCGATTCGCTTCGTCATCCGTCCATGGTCGTCCCGGCGGTTCCCGGGCGGCTGAGTACGGATACTCATCTCCGCGGACCGGGCGTACTCGGGTTGGCGGCATCGGCGTCCGCGGGGGAGAGCGCGCCGGGGCCGCGGCGGCCCCGGCGCGTCCGGCGTCAGAACCCCTGGGCAAGGCGGTGGTACGCCTGGTTCCAGCGGAGCTCCTTGGCGAACCGGGCCGTGGTCGTGTCGGCGTCGATGGTGACGAGTTCGACGCCGAGCATGTCGGCCAGGTCGGCGAGTTCCTCGGCGCCCACCGCCGTGGACAGGACGGTGTGGTGCGGGCCGCCCGCGGTGAGCCACGACTCGGTGGACGTCGTCAGGTCGGGGCGCGGGCGCCACACCGCCCGTGCCACCGGCAGGTTCGGCAGCGGCGGCGGGACGACCACGTCGATCTCGTTCGCGACCAGCCGGAACCGGTCGCCGAGGTCGGCGAGGCCCACGACGATCCCGGGCCCCGGCTCGGCGTCGAACACGAGCCGCACGGGGTCCTCGCGGCCGCCGATGCCGAGCGGGTGGATCTCGCAGGACGGCGTTCCCGCGGCGATCGAGGGGCAGACCTCGAGCATGTGCGCGCCGAGGATCAGCTCCTCCCCCGGCACCAGGTTGTAGGTGTAGTCCTCCATGAACGAGGTCCCGCCGCCGGGCGCCATCGTCTTGAGGGCCCGCAGCAGCGCGGACGTCTTCCAGTCGCCCTCGCCGCCGAACCCGTACCCGTCCGCCATGAGCCGCTGGACGGCCAGGCCGGGGAGCTGGCGGAGCCCGCCGAGGTCCTCGAAGTTGGTGGTGAAGGCCGTGAACCCGCCGTCGGCGAGGAACCCGCGCAGGCCCAGCTCGATGCGGGCGGCGTACCGCAGCGACGCGTGCCGATCTCCGCCCGCGCGGAGCTCCGGGACGACGTCGTAGGCGTCCTCGTACTCGGCGGCCAGGGCCGCCACGTCGGCGTCGGCGGCCGCGTCGACCGCCGCCACCAGGTCGTTCACGGCGTAGGTGTTGACCGAGACGCCGAACCGGAGCTGCGCCTCGACCTTGTCGCCCTCGGTCACCGCGACGTCGCGCATGTTGTCGCCGAACCGGGCGAGCCGCATCGTGCGCAGCGCGGCGGCCCCGGCGGCGGCCCGCGCCCACGCCTCGATCCGGGACGCCACCGCCGGATCGGCGACGTGCCCCGCGACGGTCTTGCGGGCGACGCCGAGCCGGGTCTGGACGTGCGCGAACTCGCGGTCGCCGTGCGCGGCCTGGTTGAGGTTCATGAAGTCCATGTCGATGGAGCTCCACGGCAGCTCCACGTTCGCCTGCGTGTGCAGGTGCAGCAGCGGCTTGCGCAGCGCGTCCAGCCCCGCGATCCACATCTTCGCCGGGGAGAACGTGTGCATCCACGCGATCACGCCGGTGCACGCGTCGTCCGCGTTCGCCTCCAGCATGACGCGGCGGATGGACGCCGCGTCCGTGAGCACCGGCTTCCACTCGACGTCGATCGGGAGCCCGTCCGCGATCCGCCTGGACTGCCCGGCGACCTGCCGCAGCGTCTCCTCGCCGTACAGGCCCTGGCTGCCGGTCAGGAACCATGCCGTCATCGCGCGCTCCTCTGCCCGTAGACGTTCTGGTAGCGGTCGTACAGGCTGTCGACGTCGGCCTGCGCGATCGGCAGCGGCTCGCCGAGCTGCCGGGACACGTGCACGGTGCGGGCGACGTCCTCGCACATCACCGCCGCCTTCACGGCGGCCTTCGGGGAGTCCCCGACCGTGAAGACCCCGTGGTTGCGCATCAGCACCGCCGTCGACCGGTGCCCCTTCAGGGTGTCGACGACGCCGCGGCCGATGTCCTCGCCGCCGATCAGCGCGAACGGCCCGACCGGGATCTCGCCGCCGAACTCGTCGGCCATCGCCGTCAGCACGCACGGGATCGGCTCCCCGCGCGCCGCCCACGCCGACGCGTAGGTCGAATGCGTGTGCACGACCCCGTTCACGTCCGGCATGTGCCGGTACACGTAGGCGTGCGCCGCGGTGTCGCTGGACGGCGACAGCTCCCCCTCGACCCGGTTCCCGTCGAGGTCGCACACGACGATCGACTCGGGCGTCAGGTCGTCGTACGACACCCCGCTGGGCTTGATGGCGAACCGGTCGCCGCCGGGCAGCCGTCCCGACACGTTCCCCGCCGTCCACGCCACCAGGTCGTTGCGGACGAGCTCGGTGTGCAGGCGGCAGACGATCTCCCGGAGTTCTTCGTCCGTCATCGGGCGGCCTCGTTCCTGATCGCGCGCAGACGGTGCAGGACGGCGCCGTCCGCGAAGTGGTCGTGCAGCCGGCGGTACTCGGCGTACAGCCGGTCGTAGGCGTCGGCGCGGGCGGGGTCGGGGACGAACGCGTCCGGGATCCGCTTGCCCATCGCCGCCGCCGCGGCGGTGATGTCGGGGTGGGCGCCCGCGGCGACGGCGGCGTGGATCGCCGCGCCGAGCGCCGGCCCCTGGCCGGAGCCGATCGCCGACAGGGGGCGGCGGAGCACGTCGGCGTACACCTGCATGAGGAACCGGTTGCCGAGCAGCCCGCCCGCGACGACGAACTCCTCGACCGGCACCCCGGACGCCTCGAACGTCTCGACGATCGTCCGGGCGCCGAACGCGGTCGCCTCGATGAGCGCCCGGTAGACGTCCTCCGGCCGGGTCGCGAGCGTCTGCCCGACGAGCACCCCGGACAGGTCGTGGTCGACGAGCACCGACCGGTTGCCGTTGTGCCAGTCGAGCGCGACGAGCCCGTGCTCCCCGACGTTCTGCCGTTCGGCGAGCGAGGTGAGGTACTCGTGCGCGCTCATCCCCCGGGCGTCCGCCTCGCGGGCGTACGACGCGGGCACGGACGTCTCGGCGAACCAGCCGAAGATGTCGCCGACGCCCGACTGGCCCGCCTCGTACCCCCACAGCCCGGGGACGATCCCGTCGCGCACCACCCCGCACATGCCCGGTACCTCGGCGAGCCGGTCGGACGCCATGACGTGGCAGGTCGAGGTGCCCATGATCGCGACCATCCGGCCGGGCCGGACGGCGTCCGCCGCGGCGGCCGTGACGTGCGCGTCGACGTTCCCGACGGCCACCGCGACGCCCTCGGGGAGGCCCGTCCATCCGGCGGCCTCGGCGCTCAGCCGGCCCGCCCTCCCGCCGAGGGGGGCGAGGTCGTGCCCGAGCTTGCCGGTGAAGCCCGCGAAGCCCGGGTTGAGGGCGGCGGCGAACTCGGCGGAGGGGTACGAGCCGTCCTGGTGGATGCCCTTGTACCCGGCGGTGCAGACGTTGCGGGACTCGGTGCCGGTGAGCTGCCAGACGATCCAGTCCGCGGCCTCGATCCACCGTTCGGCCGCCGCGTACGTCTCGGGGTCCTCTTCGAGGACCTGCAGGCCCTTGGCCCACTCCCACTCGGAGGAGATCTTGCCGCCGTACCGGGCGAGCCAGGGCTCGCCCCGCTCGGCGGCGAGCGCGTTGATCCGGTCGGCGTGCGGCTGGGCGGCGTGGTGCTTCCACAGCTTGGGCCAGGCGTGCGGCCGGTCGGGGTGCCGCTCGCACAGCGGCGTCCCGTCGGCGGCCGCCGGCAGCACGGTGCAGGCGGTGAAGTCGGTGCCGATGCCGACGACGTCCGCGGGGTCCACGCCCGCGGCGTCCAGCGCCTCCGGGACCGCGGTCCGCAGGACGTCGCGCCAGTCCTCCGGGGATTGCAGCGCCCAGTCCGGCGGGAGGCGCGGCCCGCCGCCGGGCAGCCGTTCCTCGATCACGCCGTGGGCGTACTCGTGGACCGCGCTCCCGAGCTCGGCCCCGTCCGCGACCCGCACCACGACGGCCCGTCCGGACAGCGTCCCGAAGTCCACCCCCACCGCATACGCGTCTGCCCCCACACCGTCCCCTTTCTCCCTGCCGGATGCCACTGTGACCGGTAACATACGGCGGCGTCAAGGCATCCGGGGCCACGACGCCGGAGAACGGGCATGGACGACGTCCATACCAGACGGTATGGTTCCGTACCATGGGGTACGGAGACGATGTCATCGCCCGCGTGCGCGACCTGGCGCCCACGCTGGCCGACCGCGCCCGCGCCGCCGAGGAGGCGCGTCGGCTGCCCGACGAGACGATCGCCGACCTGGCCGCGACCGGCCTGTTCGGCACGCTCGTCCCGACGAGGTTCGGCGGCGCCGGGCTGGGCTTCGGCACGATGGCCGCCGCGTGCCGCGAGGCCGGTGCGGCCTGCGCGTCCACCGGCTGGCTGGCGGCCGTCTTCACGCTGCACAACTGGATGGTCGCGCTGTTCCCCGAGGAGGCGCAGGCGGAAGTGTGGGCCGAACGCCCGTACGCGCTGATCCCCTGCACGCTCGCGCCGAGCGGCACCGCGGAACCCGCCGGCGGCGGCCACACCGTCACCGGCCGCTGGTCGTGGGGCAGCGGGGCGATGCACGCCGACCACGTGATGGTGACGGCGCTCGTCACCGCCGGCGACGCGATCGAGCCGCGCCTGTTCCTGCTGCCGCGCGCGGACGTCACCGTCCACGACGTCTGGCACACCAGCGGCATGCGCGGCACCGGCAGCAACGACATCGAGGTGGCGGGCGCGTTCGTTCCCGCGCATCGCTCCGTGCCCCTCGCCGAACTCGCCGAGGGCCGCTCCCCCGGCGCGCGCGTCCACCCCGGAGCCGTGTACCGGACGCCGCTGGTCCCGGTGTTCGCGCTGGCCGGCGCGGCGCCCGTCCTCGGGGCGGCGGAGGGGCTGCTCGCCCGGTTCCGCGAGCGCATGGCGGGCCGGGTGACGGCGTACACGGGCGAGCGGCAGCGCGACCTGATGAGCGGCCAGATCCGGCTCGCCGCCGCGACCGCCGACCTGCGGGCCGCCCGGCTCCTCCTCGACGACGCGCTGCGCGCCGCGTCCGGCGCGGACGCCGCGGACCTGCGGCGGCGCGCCCGCGCCCGGCTCGCCGCGGCGCACGTCGTCGCGACCGCCCGCCGCGTCGTGAACGACCTGTGCGGGGCGTCCGGGGCGAGCACCCAGTTCACCGACTCGCCGTTCCAGCGGGCGCAGCGGGATGTGAATACGATCTCCGGGCACGTGGTGTTCGACCCGGACGCGTCCTACGCGCTCTACGGAAAGCTCGAGCTCGGCCTGGACACCGGCCCGGTCAACCTCGTGTAGCCGAGCGAACGATCGGGGGAGCACGATGACGGCCCGCACGAAGGCGTCCCGGCGGGACTGGATCGAGGCCGCGTACGGGGAGCTGGCGCGCACCGGCGAGCGCGGCGTGACGATCAACGCGCTCGCGTCCCGGCTGGGCGTCACCAAGGGCAGCTTCTACTGGCACTTCAAGGACCGCACCGAGCTGGTGCGCGCCCTGTTCGACCGGTGGGCGCACGAGCGGACGGACGAGATGCTCGGGCTCGCGCTCGGCACCACCGCCGACCCGCGCGAGCGGCTGCGCCGCGTGCAGGCGCTCGGCCGCGAGATCGCCCCCGTCGACCGCGCGATGCGGCTGTGGGCGCGGCGCGAGCCCGCCGCCGAGGAGGCCGTCCGGCACGCCGACCGCGCCCTCCTCGGCCACATCGCCGCCTGCCTGCGCGACCTCGGCTTCGCCCCGGACGACGCCCGCCTGCGCGCGCAGCTCATGCTCCGCGCATGGGTCGGCGGCTACCTCGTCCCCGCACCCCCGGGTGCCCCCGACCAGGACGAACGCATGCTCGACCTCCTCCTCACACCCCTCCCGGGACACGAGCGCTGACGAGCCGTGCGCGCCGGCGCCCCGCGCCCGTCCGGAGCCGGGACGGACGCGGGGCACCGGCTCGAGCCGCCGCGGCTACTGAGGCGGGAGGTCGACGTAGACGCCCTCGGAGATGCGCGTCCCGTCGGACATTGCGGACCTGGGCCGATCTGTGCAGACCTAGAACAGAAATCGACTGGAACGGCGGAGAACATAACCCGCCGGTTTGCCTGTCGCCATACATTTCCGCCCGCTGCACTCGGCGGGGGCCCGGCCGCCGGCGGGGGCGGCCGGGCCCGCGGGCGTCACGGGTGCTGGACGGGGCCGAAGGCCTTGCGGGTGTCGATGACGTCGCCGAACAGGTGCCAGCGCTCGCCCTCGAAGCGCATCATCTGCATCGACTCGATGGGGAAGCCGTCGCCCTCGCCGGTCTGCATCGTCACGCCGGGCAGCAGCATCGGGACCTCGACGTCCGCGAGGTTGCGCATCGAGTCGCGCAGGCCCTCGCGGGTCTTGCACTCCGCCGCCTCCATCGTCTTGTGGAAGCTGCTCGCGACGGCCCAGCCGAACGCGTGGTACGGGACGGCCGGGTCCGCGTTCGGCACGTACTGCTTCAGCTTCTCCCGGTACAGCTTCATCTCGGCGTCGTCCGCCCACTGTGGGTCGTTCGGGTCCTTGTAGTACGTGGCGGACACGACGCCCTGGACGTTGTCGAACCCGACGGGCTCGAGCACGGTGACGGACGCGGCGACGTTGTTGACGATGTGCAGCGGGTTCCAGTCGCGGATCTTCGCGTCGGCGGCGAGGGCCTGCGAGCCGAACTTCGGCGTCGTCACGTTGAGGAAGACGTCCGCGCCCGACCCGGCGAGGTCGCGCATCTGCGGTTCGACGCTCGGGTCGGAGACCTCGTAGCTCTCCTCCTGGACGATCGTGATGCCGCTGCCCTCGATGGCCTTCTTGAAGCCGCCGAGGAGGTCCTCGCCGAAGTCGTCGTTCTGGAACAGGACGGCGACCTTCGCGTTCGGCTTCTCCTGCTTGAGGTACTGCGCGTACACGCGCGCCTCGGAGATGTAGTTCGGCTGCCAGCCGATCGTCCACGGGTGCTCGCCGTCGGTGCCCCACTTGGAGGCGCCGGTCGCCACGAACACCTGCGGCACCTTGCGCTGGTTCGCGTAGTCCCAGGTCGCGGTGGTCGACGGGGTGCCGAGGGTCTGGAACAGCGCGAACACCTGCTCCTGCTCGACGAGGCGGCGCGCCTCCTCCACGGCCTTCGGCGGCTGGTAGCCGTCGTCGCGCACGATGAACTCGACGGTGCGCCCGTCGATGCCGTCCTTCTCGGCGTTGACGTAGTCGAAGTACGCCTTGATGCCCTTCGGGATGGCGCCGTACGCGGAGGCCGGGCCCGACAGCGGGTAGATGCCGCCCAGCTTGATCGTCTCGTCGGTGATCCCGGTGGTCTGCTGGCCCTCGCACGCGCCCTCGGCGGTGCTCCCGCCGCCGCCCTCGTCCCGGCCGCCGCAGGCCGCGGCGGACGCCAGCAGCAGTGCGGCCGCCGACATCGCGGCCGTCCGTCCCATCGTTCGACGCATTCGCGTCACCTCTTCCGGAGGATCTTGTCGGTCGTCCACGGCGCGACGCGCCCCGGCAGCCCCGCCAGGCCGGACGGGGCGAGGTACATCACCGCGATGATCAGCAGGCCGAAGATGACCCCCGGCGCCGCCTCGTTGATGTCCTGGGAGAGGCTCGGCACGAACATCATGAACAGCCCGCCGAGCAGCGGTCCCGCGGCCGACCCGAGGCCGCCCACCACGATCGCGGCGAGCAGCGTGATCGACAGGTTGACGGTGAACGAGTCGGGCGAGACGAACCCGATCGTCCACGTGTAGAGGCAGCCCGCGGCGCCCGCGAACATCGCGCTCCACGCGAACGCGAGCCGCTTGTACGACGCGGGCTTCACGCCCATGACCTCGGCGGCCGTCTCGTTGTCGCGGACGGAGTGCAGCGCGCGGCCCACCCGGGAGCGGAGCAGGAACCGCACGATCGCGAACGCCAGGACCGTCCCGGCGAGCGCGAGGAAGTACAGCCACTGGTCGGGGGCGAGGCCGGTCCACGACGGCGGTGCGGGCTTCTCCAGCGTCAGCCCCATCGACCCGCCGGTCACCGACTCGAACCGCTTGAGCAGCGGCACCAGGAAGATCGCGATGGCGAGGGTGACGAGCGCCAGGTAGAGCCCCCGCAGCCGGGTGGCGGGCACGCCCAGCGCCAGCCCGATCGCGAACGTCAGCGCGGCCGCGAGCGGGAACGTCAGCAGGTAAGGGACGTCCCAGTGGTACATCATCGCGGCCGTCCCGTAGGCGCCGACGGCGAAGAACGCGCCGTGCCCGAGGGAGATCTGCCCCGCGTGGCCGACCAGCAGGTTCAGCCCGATCAGCGCGACCGCGTACACCATCACCATCGTCAACTGGAACACCCGGAAGGGGACCAGCTCGAACGGCGCCCGCAGCGCCACCAGCAGCAGGACGCCCAGCAGCAGCAGGCGCCAGTGCTGCACGGCGAACGCCGTCGCGCGGTCCCGGGCGGTCGGCTCGGTGCGGGCCCCGGTGCCGGGCGTCCCGGCCGTGCTCGTCTTCATCTCGCTCCTCACGCGCGTTCCACCGCCGGTCGTCCGAACAGGCCCTGCGGGCGCAGCAGCAGGACGGCCAGGATGATCGCCAGCGGGACGCCGATCTTCAGGTCGGAGCCGATCGCGTCGACGTAGGCGCCCGCGAGGGTCTCGGCCACGCCGACGATCAGGCCGCCGACGACGGCGCCGAGCGGGCTGTCGAAACCGCCGAGGGTCGCGGCGGCGAACGCGTAGATGAGGACGCCGCCCATCATGTTCGGCTCCAGGAACAGCAGTGGCGCCACCAGGACGCCCGACACCGCGCCGACCATCGCGGCGAGGCCCCAGCCGAGCGCGAGCGTCCACCCGACCCGGATGCCGACCAGCCGCGCCGACTCCGGGTTCGTCGCGACCGCGCGCATCCCGAGGCCGATCTTGGTGTGCCGGAACAGCAGGTACAGCAGGCCCATCACCCCGCCGACGACGGCGAGGATCCCGAGCGTCGCGTAGCCGACGCTGACGCCGCCCGCCCGCAGCGCGCCGTCCGGGAACGGGTTCGGGAAGTCCTTGATCAGGAACGACCAGATCCATCCGGCGGCGGCGTTCACGAAGATGAACAGGCCCACGGTGACGATCACGATCGTCAGCTCGGGGGCGCCCTCGACCGGCCGGATGATCACTCGTTCGATCAGCATCCCGCCCGCGAACGAGATCGCGAGCGTGAGGACGAGCGCGAGCCAGAACGGCAGCCCCGCGTCGATGAACGTCCAGGCGATGTACGTGGCGAACATGGCGAGCTCGCCCTGCGCGAAGTTGACGATGCCGGTGAACTGGTAGATCAGGACGAGCGCGAGGGCGAGGCTCGCGTAGATGGCGCCGGCGCTCAGCCCGGCGACGCACTGCTGCAGGAAGTCGGCCACGGCTAGATCCGGTATCCGAGGTAGGACTGCGCGACCTGCTCGTCCGCCCTGATGTCCGCCGCCGACCCCGACAGCGCGATGCGCCCGCTCTCCAGCACGTGCGCCTGATCGGCGATGCCCAGCGCGAGATGCGCGTTCTGCTCCACGACGACCACGGTGGTCCGTTCCTCCTCGTTGATCGCTCGCACGATGCCGAACAACTCCCGGGTGACCAGCGGCGCGAGGCCGAGCGACGGCTCGTCCAGCAGCAGCAGCCGCGGCCGGGACATGAGCGCGCGGCCGATCGCGAGCATCTGCTGCTCGCCGCCGCTGAGGCTCCCGGCGGCCTGCCCGACCCGTTCCCGCAGCACCGGGAAGTGGCCGTACACGCGCTCCAGGTCGGACTGGACGGCGGCGCGGTCGCGGCGCGCGAACGCCCCGAGCCGCAGGTTCTCCTCGACCGTCAGGGGGACGAACGTGCCGCGCCCCTCCGGCACGTGCGCGACACCGCGCCGGGCGACGGCGTCCGGCGAGCACCCGGCCAGCGACGTCCCGTCCAAGCGCACGCCCCCACGGCCCTTGACCATCCCGCAGAGCGCGCGCAGCAGCGTCGTCTTGCCCGCGCCGTTCGGGCCGAGGATGGCGCAGATCTCGCCTTCCCCCACCCGGAGGCTCACCCCGTGCAACACCCGCACGTCGCCGTACCCCGCGTGCAGGTCGTCCACAGCCAGGAAGGCGGCCGCCTCCTCGGGCCGGGTCGCGCTCGTCTCGTCAGTTCGCCCGGTCATGCCGCGGCCCCCAGGTACGCCTCGATGACCGCCGGGTCGCGCTGGACGTCCTCGGGCGGGCCCTCGGCGATCTTCTTGCCGAAGTCGAGGCACACCACCCGGTCGCAGGTGCCCATGACGAAGCCCATGTGGTGCTCGACGACGATGACGGTGACGTCGAAGTCGTCCCGGATCGTCTGCAGGAGGTCGGCGAACTCCCCCACCTCCCCGTGGCTGAGGCCGTTGACGGGCTCGTCCAGCAGCAGCAGGCGGGGACGGGCGGCGAGGGCGCGGGCCAGCTCGACCCGCTTGAGGGTGCCGAACGGCAGGCCGGCGGCCGGATGCCCGGCGACGTCCGCCAGCTCCAGCCGCTCGAGCAGTTCCGCCGCCTCGCCCCGCAGCCGGGCCTCCTCCCGCCGGACGGACGGCAGCCGCAGGCTCGCGCCGACGAACCCGGCCCGGCCGTGGTGGTGCGCGCCGACCAGGACGTTGTCCCGGACGGACATGCGCGGGAACAGGCCGAGGTTCTGGAAGGTGCGGGCGATGCCGAGGCCGACGATGGCGTGCGGGGCGACGGCGAGCAGGTCGCGCCCCTCGTAGGAGATCGCGCCGCCGTCGGCGTCGTAGCGGCGGGTCAGGCAGTTGAACAGGGTGGTCTTGCCGGCGCCGTTCGGCCCGATCAGCCCGACCATCTCACCGCGGTCGATGGCGAACCCGACACCTCCCAGCGCGGTGATGCCGCCGAAGCGGACGGTGAGCTCGCGAACCTCCAGCATCCGGCCTCCTGAACCGCGTTCCGTACAGGGGCCGTCAGCGTAAAATCCGCGCTCACCTCGCACATTGGGCGGAGGAACCCAACCTCGGACCGGGGAGTTGTCCGCGAAGAACAGCGTGCGTCTCGGAGTTGTCACGGGCCGTTGACGCTGCCCGGTGTGACAGGAATCATCCGGGCATGTCCGGTGGCCTCAGCACGGGAACGCTCACCGGTGCGGACACCGTCCGCACCGAACGCTCACGAATCCTCGCCGAACTCCTCACCATCGTCGACGAACTGGCGGACCGGGCCGTCGCCGCCATGCGGGCGGAGATCCCCGCCTACGCGGACCGGGCGGACGGCTTCCTCGCGGACGTCCGCGAGCAGGTCGGCCGGCACTACCGCACCAAGCTCGCCGTGCTGCTGGAGGAGCGCACGGTCACGTTCGAGGACATCGCGTTCAGCCGCCGCGCGTCGATGCGGCGGGCGCAGGCCGGGTGCACGCTGGCCGACTACATCAACGCCTTCCGGGTGGGGCAGCAGGTCTTCTGGGAGGCGGTCGTGGCCCACGCGGGCCGCTCGTTCGCCGGTCAGGAGGCGGCGCTGACGCTGGCGTCGCCGCTGATGCGGTACTGCGACTTCGCGAGCACGCACGCCGCGAACGCGTACATGGAGTACCAGCGGTACGCCGCCGCGGAGAGCGTCCAGGCGAGCCGTGACCTGGTCGAGCTCCTGCTGGCCGGGGAGGCGCCGACGCGCGGGCCGCAGCTCGCGACCGCGCACGCGCACGGGCTGAACCCCGAGTCGCGGGCGCCGCTGGTCGTGGTCGCGGCCGTCCTGGTCGGCGGCGAGCCGCAGGCGGACGCCCGGCACGCGGCGTGCGCGGCGATCGCCCGGACCGGGGTCGGCCGGCACCGGACGCTGGCGGTCGTGCGGCAGTCGGAGATCGTGGCGGTGCCCGCGCTCGGCCCGGGCGGCGACCCCGGCGAGCTGTGCGACCGGCTCCAGACCGTCCAGCGGGACCTCCTGGACGAGGACATCGTGCTCGCGATGGGCATCAGCACGGTCGTCGAGGGGACGGCGGAGATCCCGCGCGCCTTCCAGGAGGCGCGGGCGGTGCTGGAGTTCCTCCCGGAGGACGGCGGTGTCGCGGCGCTGCCGCGGATCTCCCCGTTCGAGTACATGGCGCTGCGGGCGGACGACACGGCGCGGCATCTCGTCGACCCGCGCGTCCTGGACCTGCTCGCGGAGGACCGGATGCGCGGCGGGGTGCTGACCGCGACGATCCGGGCGTTCGCCGCCGCCGACCTCAACCTGCGCGCCGCCGCCGAACGCCTGCAGATCCACCACAACACCGCGCAGTACCGTCTTCGCCGCATCCAGGAACGGACCGGGCGCAACCTCCGGCACTTCACGGATCTCGTCGACCTGCTCGTCGCGATCGCCCTCCAGGACGTGTTGCCCCCGGCCACCAATCCCGGGCGGGAAAGACTGGTCTCCGCGACCAATGAGGGGGACGGGACCGGCGACGTACCGTCGGCCCATGAATCTCGCTGAGCGGCTCCGGGCCGCCGCCGAACGGCTCGGCGGGCGCACGGCCCTCACGCTCGACCGGGAGAGGCTCGGCTACCGCGAGCTGGAGCTGCGGAGCGCGCGGACGGGCGCGCTGCTGCGGCGGCGCGGGATCAGGCCGGGCGACCGGGTCGCGGTGATGCTCCCCAACGTGCCCGAGTTCGCCGTCGTCTACTACGGCATCCTGCGGATCGGGGCGGTGGTCGTCCCGCTCGATCCGCTGCTGAAGCGGCGGGAGGTCGCCGCGTACCTGGGCGACTGCGCGGCCCGGCTGGTGATCGCCTGGCACGCGTACGCGGAGACCGTCGAGGCGGGCACGGCCGGCACCCGCACCGACTACATGTTCGTGGTGCCGGGCGAGTGGGGCCGGCTGCTGCGCGGCGTGCCGCCCGCCGAGGACGTCGCCGCCACCGCCGCCGGCGACACCGCGGTGCTGCTCTACAGCGCGGGGACGACCGGGCCGACGAAGGGCATCGAGCTGACGCACGCCAACCTCGGCGGCAACGCCGCGACGGTCGCGCGGATGCACGGGCTCGGCGTCGACGACGTCGTCCTCGGCGCGCTCCCGCTGTACCACGCGTTCGGGCAGACGTGCGCGCTGAACGCCACGATCCACGCGGGCGGCCGGCTCACGCTGCTGGACCGGTTCGACGCGTCCCGCGCCCTGGAGGTGATCAGGCGGGACGGCGTGACGGTGTTCCACGGGGTCCCGGCGATGTTCATCGCGCTGCTCGACCACCCCGCCGTGTCCGACATGTCGCTGCTGCGGAGCTGCGTGTCCGGGGGCGCCGCGCTCCCCCTGGACGTCCTGCGCGCGTTCGACGCGCTCGGCTGCCGGATCATCGAGGGCTACGGGATGAGCGAGACGTCGCCGCTGGCGGCGTCCAACCGGGGCGGGGCGGACCGCCGGCCCGGCTCCATCGGCCGCCCGATCCACGGGGTGCGGATGCGGGTGGTCGGCGACGACGGCCGCGAGCTCCCGCACGGCGAGATCGGCGAGATCGTCGTGCGCGGCCCGAACGTGATGAAGGGCTACTGGAACAATCCCGCGGCCACCGCGGAGGCGATCCGCGACGGCTGGTTCCACACCGGCGACCTCGGCCGCACCGACGGCGACGGCGTCTTCTACCTCGTCGACCGCCGCCGCGACGTGATCATCCGCGCCGGGTACACCGTGTACCCGCGGGAGGTCGAGGAGGTGCTGTACGAGCATCCGGCGGTGCGGCAGGCGGCAGTCGTCGGCGTCCCGCACCCGGAGGTCGGCGAGGAGATCGCCGCGGTGGTGTCGCTGCGCGCCCCGGCGGGCGCCGACGAGCTGCGCGCGTGGGTGCGCGAGCGCGTCGCCGCGTACAAGTACCCGCGGGTGATCAAGTTCCTGGACGAGCTGCCCACGGGCCCCACCGGCAAGATCCTCAAGCGCGCGCTCACGCCTCCCGCGGCGACTCCCGTTCGGTAGGCCCGTCGCGGCCCGTCAGGACGGACGTCACGCGGTAGACGACCGCGACGACCGGGACGGCGATCACGGCGCCCGCGATGCCCGCCAGCAGGGTCCCGGCCGTGACCGCCATGATGATCACGACCGGATGCAGGTGCAGCGTCCGCCCCATGATGAGCGGTTGCAGCAGGTGGCTCTCGGCCTGCTGGACGACGAGCACCGCCGCGAGCACGAGCAGCGCGTCGGTGACCCCGCCGCCGACGAACGCGATGAGCACCGCCGCCGCGCCCGCGATGATCGCGCCCGCGATCGGGACGAACGCGGCGACGAAGGTCAGCAGCGTCAGCGGCAGCGCGAACGGCACGCCGATCAGGACGAGCGCGAGCCCGATGCCGATCGCGTCCACCAGCGCGATCACGACGATGCCGTGCACGTACGACACGAGGGCCCGCCACCCGGCCCGTCCGGCCGCGTCGATCTTCGCGCGGCGCTCTTCGGGCACGAGACCCACGATCCAGTCCCACATCTTCCTGCCGTCCTTCAGCATGAAGAACAGCAGGAACAGGGCGATCAGCGCGGCGGCCAGCACCTCGGCCGCCATGCTGGCGCCCGCCACGGGGCTGGGCGACGACCGCTGCGCGGCCCGGGTGATCCCGTCGACGATGTTGTTGAGCTGCCGCTCGTTGATCGGCAGGGGCCCGTTGAGGAGCTGGTCGCGGGCCCGGTCGAGGCCCTCGGTGAGCCCCCGCCGCACCTGCTGCCACTGGTCGGCGGCCTGCCCGGTGACCAGCGCGACCGGCCCGGCGACCGCGACGAGCAGGGTGAGCAGCCCGGCGAGCGCCCCCGCCCACGCGGGCGCCCGCAGCCGCCGCGTCCACCGCGCGACCGGCGACATCAGCGCGGTCAGCAGCAGCGCGGCGAGGACCGCCATGGTCAGCGGCGCCAGCATGACGAGGAAGTAGACGAGCAGCCCGACGGCCACCGCGATCACCAGGAAGCACGCCGCGACCGCCGCCGCCTTCCGCAGCACGGACGGGACGGCCCCGAATCCCTTGCCGTTGGTCACCCCGCCGCTACTACCCCGCCCTCCACCCCGCAACCACCGCCCCGCAACCACCACCGGGCGGCGGGAGCGGAATGAACGGGTTTGAAGGGCGGCCGGTCACTACACTCGTCGATCCCGTCCCCCTCAAGTAAAAGGATCCCTATGCGGCCGATCGTCTCGATTAAGAAGGAAGCGGCCAACGGTCACAAGATCGTGCACTATGACGGGCAGTTGTACGAACTGACCCCCTCACCCGGCGAGGTCATCTGCGCCGCCGGCGGCGGGACGGCGCTTCACCATCGTCGGGACTGCACGCACATCGCCGGAACCGAGAACGGGTGGCGGATCTACTTCGACACCGACGGCGATCTGTGGCTGCGCCTCCTGGAATCGGGATCGGCGGAGGAGCCCGACAAGCGGCGAGAGTTCGCCGCGCGCGCGAATCTGTTCAACGGTAAGAACTTCCCGGTGGACAGGGTCTGCGGCACCTGCGCGCTCGTGCAGGTCGGGATCAGCGGTGTCCAGCCGCCGAAGAAACCGCTCTCCACCGCCCTGGCGGAGTTCGACCGGCATGCCCTCGCCGAGCGCGTCGAGCAGACGAGGCGGGAGATCGACGAGGTGGTGTCGAGATTTCCGCTGGACGACTGGCCCTCCATGCCGCTTGATCGATATGCGCTCGGCACGCCCGTTTCCAAGGAGTCGTTCTGCTATTCCATGGAGTTCGGCACCACCGCGCTGTGCAGCATGAAGGGCGGAAGCGCCAACAAGCACCTGATCTACCGTCGCAAAAGCGACGAATCTTGGCACTTCGGCGCCGCCTACGACGACGAACAGGAAGCGTGGGAGAAGGTTCGGGCCGGTTTCGTCGAGGCGTTCGGGTACGCCGCGACCGGTGACATCGCCGAGATCGACGGCATCGAGGCGCTCCGCTCGGGGCCCGCACTGACGGCGAAGGCGGTCTCGTGCTACTTCCCCGACGTCATCCTCCCTGTCACCAGCCGTGACCACGTTCGTGCGTTCGTCCATCACCTTTCGGGGGACGACGTCTCCTCCCTGGACGCGTTCGCCGCCCACCGGCGGCTCAAGGAGCTGGTGGAGGCCGATGTCCGGTTCGACGGGTGGCATCCGTACGAAATCGGTATCTTCCTGTACGACTGGGCCGATCCCCGCCCAGCGAGCACGACCGTCCTCAAAGTGGCCCCGGGTGACAAGGCCAAGTACTGGGACGACTGCTTGACCGGCCGCTACATCTGCGTCGGCTGGGACGACGTCGGCGACCTGACCACGTTCGTCTCCGAGGACGAGTTCCGCCAGAAGTTCGAAGAGGTGTACGGCGACCACTACAAGGGGCACAAGAGCAAGATCTCGGCCAAGGCGAACGAATTGTGGCGGCTCTACCAACTCCAGCCCGGTGATCTGGTAGTGGCCAATCAGGGCAAGAGCAAGGTGCTCGCGGTCGGCACGGTCACCCAGGACGGCTACCGGTGGCGGCCGGAACGCGCGGAGTACCGGCACACCGTGGCCGTCGACTGGGACACCAGTTACGAGCAGACCCTCGCCGAGCCCTACAACGCATGGGGCACCGTCACGGTCGCCAAGGTGAAGACGGACCTGTGGAAGACGATCGCGGCGGGCATGGCGAAACCGACGCGCCCCGCCACGGCCGTCCGGTCGGAGCCGCTGTTCGAGAAACTCTCCGCACTCCTGGCTCGGAAGGGCCAGGCTGTCCTGTACGGGCCGCCGGGGACGGGCAAGACCTACGCGAGCCTGCGTTTCGCGCTGTGGTGGCTGGCCACGCAGATGCCCGATCTCGGCCTGGATCCGGTCGCGGGCTACGGGACGGCGGAGTTCCGGCAGGCCCTCGACGCCCTCACGGACCGCGGGCACCTCACGCAGGTCACCTTCCATCCCGCCTACGGCTACGAGGACTTCATCGAGGGTTACCGCCCGGACGGGGCGGGCGGCGAGGGCCTCCGGCTGGCGCTGCGCGACGGGATCTTCATGAAGGTCTGCGAGCAGGCCGCCCGCACCCCCGAGCGCCCGTTCCTGGTGCTGATCGACGAGATCAACCGCGGCGACGTCCCCAAGATCCTCGGCGAGCTGATCACCCTGCTCGAACCGGACAAGCGCGGCCTGCACGTCACGCTACCGACGGGCCGACGCTTCGCCGTGCCGTCCAATGTTCGCGTTCTCGGCACCATGAACACCGCCGACCGCAGCATCCGGCTCCTGGACTCGGCACTGCGCCGCAGGTTCGCCTTCCACGAGCTGCTGCCCGATGCGGACGACGTCCTGTACGGGCAGAAGGTCGGTGATCTGGACCTCGGGCTGCTGCTGCGGGAACTCAACCGGCGCGTCGTCGCGGAGCTCGGACGCGAACGCCAGATCGGTCACTCGTTCTTCCTGTCCGGTGGTCAGGCGGTCGACGATCCGGGCGAGCTCGCGGACGTGATCCGCACCGAGGTCATGCCGCTCCTGCAGGAGTACGCCTACGACGACTATTCGCTGCTCGCCCGTTTCCTCGGCGAGCGAATCGTCGACGTGCGGGGACACACCGTCGCCGACTTGAGCGACGACGAGCTCGTGGACGCGCTGTCGGCGGAGTTCGGCGCGGCCGTGGGCGACCAATGACGCTCATCACCGTCGACGAGTACGGCACCGTCCAGCGGGGCGGGCTGAGGCCGAGCGCGGCCGACCTCGCGGCCGCCGACTCCGAGGAGCTGTCCAGGCGCGTCGGCTTGCGCTGGTTGCGGGGCGACGTCCTCGAGGTGACAGCGGGCCCGCACGTCGGCGTCGTCGAACTCGATTGCGCGACCGTCCGCGTCCGGCCGAAGCTCAAAGGCGAAGAGCTCGCCGTTCTACGGATGATCGACTACTCGGCCGGGCTCGACGCCCTCCGAGACCTGAAGACGCCGCAGGTCCTCGGGCAGGGCCTCGACCTCCGCGACCTGGTCTGCCTCTTGCTGACGCGCGAGACCGGTGGACTGCTTCGGCACGGGTTGCGCCGCGACTACCTGCGCCGTGAGGAGGACCTGCCCACCGTCCGCGGCCGGCTGCTGGCGGACCGTCAGGTCATGCGGCGCTTCGGTCGGCTCGACCGGCTGGAGTGCCGCTACGACGAGCGCAGCGGCGACATACTTGACAACCGGCTGTGCGCCGCCGCGCTGCAGCTCGCCGCCCGGACGGTCACCGACCCGGGCGTGCGGCGGGACGCCCGCCGCCTCGCCGCCGACTTCGCCGAGGTGTGCAGCACGCGCGACTTCGACGTGCGCGCGGCCGCGGAACGGCTCGTCTATCACCGGGCGAACGAGCATTACCGTGAAGCCCACCGCTGGGCGCTCATGCTCTTCGGGCGGGCCGCGTTCTCCGATCTCTACGCGAGCCACGGCCCGGTGACGCGTGCGTTCATGGTCGACATGAACGCGCTCTTCGAGAGGTTCGTCACCCGGCTGCTGCGGGACGCGGCGACGGGCACCGGCGTCGACGTCCTCCCTCAAAAGACGCTGACGCGGGCCGTCGTGACCGCGGACGGCAAGGCCTACGCCCCCATCAAGCCGGATGTCCAGCTCGTCCGCGGGCATGGGTCATCGGCCTGGCGGCGGTCCGTCGACGCGAAGTACAAGCTCTACGCGGACCGGAAGATCCAGACCTCGGACCTGTTTCAGAGCTTCGCGTACGCCCACGCGCTGAGCGGCTCGGACGGCGCCGGGCCGCCCACCGCCTACGTCCTGTACGCGAGCGACCGTGACGTGCCGCCCGAGAGCCTCCGGCTGCACCGGCATGACGGCACCGCTGCCGCCCAAGTGACGTGCGTGGCCGTCAACGTGCCGGACGTGCTCGGACGCCTCGCGGCCGACGAGCCAGCGCCGATCGTCGAGGAGCTGAGGCGAACACTTCTGCACGCCTGAACCCGGGTGGCGGGGTCAGCGGGGGACGAGGCCGCCGTCGGCGAGGAGGACCTGGCCGGTGACGAAGCTCGCGGCGTCGGAGGCGAGGAACAGGGCGGGGCCGACCATCTCGTCGGGGTCGGCCATGCGGTTCTGCAGGGCGGCGCCGGCCATCGCCTCCTGCACCTCGGGCGGGTTGTTGCGGACCATGAGGGTGTCGACGGTGCCGGGCGCGAGCGCGTTGACGCGGATGCCGCGCGGGGCGAACTCGGCGGCCATCGAGCGGGTGTAGGAGGCCATCGCGGCCTTCGCGGCGGCGTACATGGCGACGCCCGGCGACCACATGAACGCGCCCGCGGAGATGACGTTGAGGACGGCCGCGCACGGGCTCTCGGTGAGGTGCTCGAGGGCGCGCTGGACGAGGAACACGGGGCCGCGGACGTTGACGTCCTGCGACTTCGCGAACGCCTCGGGGGTGAGGCCGCCGATCGGCTGGGCGAGCGGGTTCGCGGCGTTGTTGACGACGATGTCGAGGCGGCCGAACGTGTCGGCGGTGCGGGCGACCAGGGCGTCCAGGGCGGCGAGGTCGCCGAGGTGGGTCGGGACACCGAGGGCCGCGCCGCCCATCGCCTTCAGGTGCGCCTCGGTCTCCGCGCAGGGTCCGGGTTTGCGGCTCGCGACGACGACGCTCGCGCCGGCGGCGACGAAGCCCTCGGCGATCGCCCGTCCGATGCCGCGGGTGCCGCCGGTGACGATCGCGACGCGTCCGGTCAGGTCGAACAGGGTCCGCAGCTTCTCGGCGTCCACGATGGCCTCCCGGCACTCTGCGACGATTTGCGACCTTTGTATCAGAGGTCGGGATCGCCGCCGATGACCTTCCCGGTCGCGTCCGGCCGATGCAACGCCGCCGCGGGCATCGGGCAACAGTCGGTGGAATTCTCCCCCACAGGAGGCACACTTGCCGACGAAGAAGATCGTTCCGGCCCTCGCGGCGGCCGCCCTGGTCATGACCGGGGCGGCCGCCCCCGCCCAGGCCGCGCCGGCGCGGCCCGCGCCCGCGCCCGCCGCGACGCCCGCCGTGCCGAAGGACGGCTACCGCGCGCCGAAGACCGCGGGGACGCCGCGGCGGCCGGACGTCCGCCCGCTCACGGCCCTCCGGGCCGCCGCCGGGGTGCCGGTCCGCATCCGGGTGATCGACCGCGAGGGGCGGGCGCCCGCGGCCACCTACGTCACCCTGATCCCGCTGGACGGCTCACCGGGGTTCGGGGCCGAGGTCACCGACGGGTACCTGGAGGGCGTGGTCCCGGACGGCCGGTACGCGGTGACCGCGCAGGTCCGGACCGGCGAGTCGACGACGCTGGTGCACCTGCCGGACGTCCGTCCCGGCGACCTCGCCCTCGACGCCCGCGCGGGGGTGCGCGTCCTTCCCCGCGTCGACCGGGCGGGCGCCGCGCTGCTGACCGCGTCCGTCGAGGTGGCGCAGCGCATCGGCGGCGAGACGCTGCCGCTCGCGAGCACCTGGGGCGACCGGGAGCTGTACGTCGTGCCGACGGCGCCGGCGGACGGCCTGACACTGCGCGCCCAGGCGTACCTGACCGAGGGCGGCGCCGCGGACGGCAGCCCCTACGTCTACGGTCTCGCAAACGTCGTCGAGGGCCGCGTCGCGGACCCGTTCCCCGCGACCGTCCGGACCGGGACGCTCGCGGCCTACCGCACCCGGTACGGCACGGCGGGCGGGGCGGCCTGCGGCGGCGGCCACTACGGGGTCGAATGGGGAACGGGCTTCCGGATCGGCTACTACGTCGGCGCGGGCGCGCTGCCGACCGTCCGCACCGAGTACTTCTCCCCCGGCTTCACCTGGGCGCTCGACTCCGCGATCACCACGCCCGACTGCGCGTTCGGGGAGTTCGTCGAACGCTCCCGCATGGTGACGCCGCGGCACCCGGGCCGGTACGAGCACGACTGGCACATCGGACCGTTCGCGCCCGGCCCGAGCACGGCGATCTGGAGCACCGCGGGCGGCGAGCCGAGCATCGCCGTCCGGCTCCTGTCCACGTGGGACAGCACGAGCCATCTCGCGCCCTACGCCGGGACGACCGGAACCTCGCGGCTCCTGGACGCGGAGGGCCGCGAGGTGTACCGCAGCGACCGGCCGGGCGTCGCGCACGACTGGTCCGCGCCGCCGCCCGGCGAGTACACGCTCGTCGTGGACGCCGACCGGAAGGCACCGTGGGCCGACCGCGCGTCGGCGATCCGCAGCGAGGTGCGGTTCACGGTCCGCGACCGTGAACCGGTGGCGCTGCCGTACCTCCGCGTCAAGACCCCGCTCGACATCCGGAACCGTGCCCGGGCCGGCGCCCCGCAGCCGATCACGCTGGACGTCGAGGGCACGACGCGGGCCCCGGCGCTGCACGTGTCCCACGACGACGGGCGCACGTGGCGCGCGGTCCGCGTCGCGGAGGCGGGCGGCGCCTGGCGCGCGGTGATCAGGAACCCGTCGTCCGGCGCGGTGTCGCTCCGGGCGACGGTCCCGGGGGTGCTCGACCAGACGCTGATCGGCGCCTACGCCGTCCGCTGACGGGCGGGGCCGGGCGGCGCGGATCGCCGGGGGCGCCCCCGGCGATCCGCGCCGATAGCGGTCAGCGGGCGTCGTCGGGGACGGCCGGCCGGGCCGGCTCGGCGAGGGCCGCGACCTTGACCCGGCGGTGACTCCAGACCAGCAGCCCCACGAGGATGAACCCGGACAGGATCAGGCCCGAACCCGTGCCCCAGCCGCTGAACGGGAGCCTGTCGACGAGGCCCCACGCCACGCCGGCGCCGAACAGCGCCGCCGCCGTGAGGGCCGACCCCGCGATGCGCCACGGGGACGACACGCTCTCCGCCGCCGCCCGCAGTGCGGCCTCGCGGACCGGGTCGACGTAGCGCTGGACCACCGGGAACTCGCGGGCGAGCACGAGCAGGCCCGCCAGCACCAGCAGCAGCCCGGGGCCGGGCAGGACGAGCAGCGCGACGCCGGTCAGCGCCAACAGTGCGCCGACGACGAGCGCCACGCCGCGCCTGACGTGTCTGGCCATGCCCGGTCCTCCATCCGGCCGCGATGAGGGGGTCGTCCCCGCATCGGCCACGGTATGTGACCCGCGGGCCCGACCGGTAGCCGCACCGCCCGTATCGGCACGGCCGCCCGACCCCGGGCAGATACCTACTAAAGTCACATGGATTACTCGAACACTTTTTCGTGATGTCGAACACCCTCCCCTTGTCCACCAGTCAAAATAGGCAATACCTGATCATTCCGGCGCGAACACGATTCGGAACATTGAGCTTTCCGGAAAGGTGATCTAGCGTCGATCGAGTGCCGCCCGATGCGTGCTCCTCGGGGCCGCGGGACCCGGCGCGGGGCGGCGCGTGCCTACCGAGGGTGAGAGGCGTCAGCATGCTCAAGGTCATCGGTGCGGGACTGCCGCGAACGGGAACGACGTCGATGAAGGCGGCCCTGGAACGGCTCGGGCTCGGGCCCTGCCACCACATGTTCGAGATCCTCACGAATCCGGCGCAGGCCGAACGCTGGCTCCCGGCCGCCGACGGCGGGCCCGTCGACTGGGACCGGGTGCTGGACGGGTACGCGTCCGCCCAGGACTGGCCGTCCAGCGGCTTCTGGCGCGAGCTCGCCGACGCCTACCCGGAGGCGAAGGTCGTGCTGACCGTCCGCGACCCGCGCCGCTGGCACGCCAGCTTCAGCAACCTGATGACGAACGGGCCCGCCCTGACGGCCGCGGAGGACCTCCCCGAGGCCGCGCGGCCCGTCGCGGAAGCCATGCAGCAGATGCGGCCCATCCTGGACCGGCACGGGCGCGACCTCTTCGGCCCCGACTGGGACCCGGAGTCCGGCGTGCCCGACGAGGACACCGCCGCCGCGGCCTTCGAACGGTACGTCGAGACCGTCCGGGCGGGCCTGCCCGCGGACCGGCTCCTGGTGTTCGACGTCCGCGAAGGCTGGGACCCGCTGTGCGCGTTCCTCGGCGTCGAGGCCCCGGACGAGCCGTTCCCGCACCTCAACGACGGCGACGCGCTCCAGCAGATGTTCGGCAGGCTGATGACGGAAGGGAACGTCTCCGTGCCGTTCCCCACCCCCGTCGCGGCCGGCGACGGCGAGGCCGCGCCCGCGTAGGGCGCCCGTCCGCGACGAAACCGGGCACCGCGGCGACGATCGCCCACCGGCGGCCGGGCTACGACGCGTCGGCGGGCCCGGGGTCCGGGCGGCCGTCCCGCCCCCGGCCGCCGGTGCGCGGGCGGCCGTCCCGGCCCCGGCCGAGGCGGCCCGCGCCGACGCTCGCCGCGAGCACCTCGCAGACCAGCCGGACGCCCAGCAGGCTCGTCACGTCCGACACGTCGTAGGGCGGCGACACCTCGACGACCTCCATGCCGAGCAGGCCCTCGGCGGCGAACCGGCGGACCAGCTTCAGCACCTCGCGCGGGTACAGCCCGCCCGGCTCCGGCCAGCCGGTGCCGGGCGCGAAGCCCGGGTCGACGGCGTCGATGTCGAACGACAGGTACACCCCCTCCGCGCCGCCGCCCCACGCGACCTCGAGGGCCAGCTCGGCGACCCGGTCGACGCCGAGCCGCTCCACGTCCTCGACGGTGATCACCACCGAGCCGCCGTCGCGCGCCTCCGCGACGCCCGCGCGCGGCACCTGCCACCCGCCGATCCCGATCTGGACGAGGTTGCCCATGTCGAAGTGCAGCTCGTGCGCCGCCCAGTAGTACGGCGTCGTGTGCATGCGCTCGTCCAGGTCGCGACGCTGGGTGTCGAGGTGGCGGTCGAAGTGGATGACGCCGATCTTGCGCCCGAACGCGTTCATCACCCCCCGCGCCGTCGGGAACCCGATCGAGTGGTCACCGCCCAGGACGACCGGGAAGACGCCCTCCCCCACCAGGTGCTCGACGCCCTTGGTGATCTGGTCGAACGCCTTCTCGATGTTGGCCGGGGTGACGAAGACGTCGCCGACGTCCACCATCGAGAGCTGCTCGCGCAGATCGACGCCCATCTCGTAGTAGTACGGGGTGTAGAGGGCGGAGATGTGCCGCATGCCCTGCGGCCCGAAACGCGGCCCGGGACGGTACGTGGTCCCGGTGTCGAGCGGCGCGCCCACGACCGCGACCTCGTGCTCGCCCACCGCGCGGACGTCCTCGAGGTACGGGGCCTTGAGGAACGTGGTGATCCCGGAGAAGTGCGGCAGCTCGCCCCGCTGGAACGTGGACGCCCGCTCCTCGTCCTCGATCGAGTCGGCCGGGGGCAGCCCCAGCCGGTGCGCCCACCGCAGCTCCTCCCGGTGGCGCTCGTCGGTGATCTCCCGCTCGAACCGCTTGGCCCGCTCCCCCTGCAGCCCCGCGATGAGTTCGTCCCGTCCGGTCGGCTCACTCACGGTTCCTCCCGATATGCGACGTTTGCCGGACTGTTCCCGCAGGACGCAACGGCAGCGTGCGCCCCGCCCCAAGGTGTCGCCAAGCGGCGCTGACGGACGGGCGCCCGTCAGCATCCGGTGGGCCGTCCGCGTCCTCGACCCGCGCCCCGGGGATCGGACCACCGAACCGGGCGCGGGCCTCGGCATCACCGCCCGCAAACCGACCTGACCAGCCGGATCACGCGTCGCCACCGCCCCCGAGCAGGAGCCCGCCCCCGGGGGACGTCCGGACGGAGTGCACGGCGAATGGGCCGGTGGCGGCGGGCGCTCAACCTCCGGGTTGGCGTCGCTTGCCGACGGCAGGGGCGGCCGTTCGGCAATCCTCGCCGATGTTGCCCGGCGGGCGGCGGTGGTTCGGGCGGCTAGCTGCGGTGGTTGGCGGAGGGCCCGGAGGATGCGGAGTTCGGGGGTTGTCGGTCGGCGAACTCGTGGTTAACGTGCCACCAATTAGGAAACCTTCCTATTAGATCGCGATCGCTTCGGGGTTCGGGGGAACGTCCGTCAGCTCCCTATCCGCGCCTTGGAGTTTCTCTTGCGCACGCGTTCGTTCGCCGGCGTTCTCGCCGCGCTGCTGCTCGTCCTGCTGGTTCCGCCGCCCGCGCTGGCCGCCGCCGCGCCGGCGGCGACGTTCGAGAAGACCGCCGACTGGGGCTCGGGCTGGCAGGCCCGGTTCACCTTGACGAACGGGTCCGCCGCCGCGATCGACGGGTGGCGGGTCGAGTTCGACCTGCCCGCCGGGACGAGCGTCGGCTCGTTCTGGGACGCGTCGCTGGCCCGCGACGGGAACCACCACACGTTCACCGACCGGGGGTGGAACGCGACGATCCCGCCGGGCGGGACCGTGTCGTTCGGGTTCCTCGGCTCCGGCCCCGGGGCTCCGCTGAACTGCACGTTCAACGGGAGCCCGTGCACGGGGGCGCCGGGCGGCGGCGGGCCCGGGGCTCCGGGGACGCCGCGGGTCACCGGGCGCACCGACACCTCGCTGACGCTGTCGTGGACGGCGAGCACCGGGGAACCCGACGGGTACCGGGTGTACGCGGGGACGGACGTGCGGACGACCGTGACCGGGACGTCCGCGACGATCGGGGGGCTGGAGCCCTGCACGACGCACACGTTCACCGTCAAGGCGTTCGACGCCGAGGGCGAGTCGGCCGGGAGCGAGGTCACGGGGACGACCACGGGGTGCGCGACCGGGCCGCTGCCGAGGCACTTCCTGACGGGCTACTGGCACAACTTCGAGAACCCCGCGCAGGAATTGAAGCTGTCGCAGACGCCGGACGAGTACGACCTCGTCGCGGTCGCGTTCGGTGAGGCCACGGCGCGGGCGGGCGAGGTCGTGTTCGGCGTCGACCCGGGGCTGTCGCGGGCCGTCGGGGGGTACACGGACGCGCAGTTCAAGGCGGACGTCGCCGCGCTGCAGGCGCGCGGGAAGAAGGTGATCCTGTCGGTCGGCGGCGAGAAGGGCACGGTGCGGGTGGACAGTGCGGCCGCCGCGGCGCTCTTCGCGGACTCGGTGTTCGGGGTGATGCGCGAGTACGGGTTCGACGGCGTCGACATCGACCTGGAGAACGGGCTGAACCCGACGTACATGGCGCAGGCGCTGCGGGCGCTGCGGGCGAAGGCGGGGAGCGACCTGATCATCACGATGGCGCCGCAGACGATCGACATGCAGTCGACGGGCGGGTCGTACTTCCGGCTCGCGCTCGCCATCAAGGACATCCTGACGGTCGTCCACATGCAGTACTACAACTCGGGCTCGATGCTGGGCTGCGACCAGGGCGTCTACGCGCAGGGGTCGGTCGACTTCATGACCGCGCTGGCCTGCATCCAGCTGGAGAACGGGCTGCGCGCGGACCAGGTGGCGCTCGGGCTGCCCGCGGGGCCGGGCGCGGCGGGCGGCGGGGTGGTCGCGCCGTCGACGGTGACGGACGCGCTCGACTGCCTCGCGCGCGGGACGGGCTGCGGCTCGTTCCGGCCCGCGCGGACGTACCCGGACATCCGGGGCGCGATGACGTGGTCGATCAACTGGGACGTCACGAACGGCGGCGGGTTCGCCCGGACGGTCGGCGCCCACCTCGACACGCTGCCGTAGGGGGACGTCATGAGGAGTGTTCTCTTCGCGGGCGCCCTGGTGGCGGGCCTGCTGGTCGCCGCCCCGCCCGCGCACGCGGCGAACGTCCTGGCCAACGGCGGGTTCGAGCAGGGGCTGGCCGGCTGGACGTGCTCGGGCGGCGCGTCGGTCGCCGGCACGGCGCGGACGGGCGCGTCCGCGCTGGCGGGCGGCGTCACGGCGGGCGACAACGGGCGGTGCGCGCAGACGGTGCGGGTGCGTCCGGACACGGCGTACACGCTGTCGGCGTGGGTGCGCGGCGACTACGTGCACCTGGGCGTGACCGGCGGCGGACGCACGTGGACGCCCTCCGCGGCCGGGTACACGAAGCTGTCGGTGTCGTTCACCACCGGCCCCGCGCAGACGGAGGCGGAGGTTTACCTGCACGGCTGGTACGGGGCCGGGACGTACCTCGCGGACGATGTCGAACTGGACGGTCCGGGCGGCCCGTCGCCGGGCGTCCCGGCCGCCCCGGGGGCCGTGCGGCTCGGCGCCGTCACCGGCGGCTCGATCGAGCTTGCCTGGGACGCCGTCGACGGCGCCGCGGGCTACCGCGTGTACGAGGGGTCGGACGTCCGCGCGACCGTGACGGGGACGTCCGCGACCCTCACCGGCCTGGACGCGTGCAGCACGCACACGTACGCGGTCGCCGCGTACAACGACGCGGGCGAGTCGGGGCGGTCCGCGACCGTGACCGGGACGACGGAGGGATGCGCGGACGTGGGCCTGCCGAAGCACGCGCTCATCGGGTACCTGCACGCGAGCTTCGCGAACGGGTCCGGTTACGTGCGGATGGCGGACGTGCCGGACGCCTGGGACGTCGTGAACCTGGCGTTCGGGGAGCCGACGACGCCGACGTCCGGCGACATCCGGTTCGAGCGGTGCCCGGTGAGCGAGTGCCCGGACGTCGAGAGCGACGCCGAGTTCGCGGCGGCGATCCGGGCGAAGCAGGCGCGGGGGAAGAAGGTGCTGCTGTCGATCGGCGGCCAGAACGGGCAGGTGCGGCTGACGACGGCGGCGGCGCGGGACGCGTTCGTCCGGTCGGTGTCGGCGATCATCGACCGGTACGGGCTGGACGGCCTCGACATCGACTTCGAGGGGCATTCGCTCTACCTCGACAAGGGCGACTCCGACTTCCGGAACCCGACGACGCCCGTGATCGTCAACCTCGTCTCCGCGCTGGAGGAGCTGACGGCGAAGTACGGCGACGGCTTCGTGCTGACGATGGCGCCCGAGACGTTCTTCGTGCAGGTCGGGCACCAGTTCTACGGCGGGACGAGCTCCGGCGACAACCGGACGGGCGCGTACCTGCCGGTGATCCACGCGATGCGCGACGAGCTGACCGTCCTGCACGTCCAGGACTACAACTCGGGGCCCGTCATGGGGCTCGACGGCCGGTACCACCACATGGGCGGCGCGGACTTCCACATCGCGATGACCGACATGCTCAAGGCCGGTTTCACGGTCGCGGACACGGGTCGCACGTTCCCGGGGCTGCGGCCGGAGCAGATCGCGTTCGGGGTGCCCGCGGCCGTCAGCGCCGGGAACGGCCACACCCCGCCCGCGCAGGTGCAGCAGGCGCTGACCTGCCTGGTCGAGGGACGGCGGTGCGGCTCGTACGAGCCGCGCGGCGGGCCGTCGCCCGCCCTGCGCGGCCTCATGACGTGGTCCATCAACTGGGACCGCTACTACGGCTGGGAGTTCATGAACGCGCATGAGCCCTTCCTGAACTCGCTGCCGTGACCGCTCGGAGAACACCCACCCCCCGAGAAAGGACCTCCATGCGTTCTCCCCGCACGAAGGCCGCGCTCGCGGCCCTCACCGTGCCGGCGGCGTCGGCCGCCGTGCTCGTCGCGTCGGCCGGGTCGGCCGCCGCGCACGGATCCATCTCCGATCCCCCGAGCCGGGTCTACACCTGCTGGCAGGAGGGGCCGGAAACCCCCGATTCGGAGGCGTGCAAGGCCGCGGTCGCGGCCGCCGGAACCCAGGCGTTCTACGACTGGAACGGCGTGTCGCTGATCAATGCGGGCGGGCGGCACCGCGCGCTCATCCCGGACGGGCAGTTGTGCGGCGCCGGGCGCGCGAAGTTCCGCGGCCTGGACCTGCGGCGCGCCGACTGGCCCGCCCGGAGCGTGTCCCCGGGCCCCTTCACGGTGACGCTGCACGCGACCGCCCCGCATCGGGGCAGCCGGTTCGAGTTCTACGTCACGCGGGCGGGCTGGGACCCGACGCAGCCGCTGCGCTGGTCGGACCTGGAGCACCTGAGGACGTACGACGACGTGGACCCGACCACGTACACCGACTTCGACGTGACCCTTCCGCAGCGGACCGGCAAGCACGTGCTCTACACGATCTGGCAGCGGACGGAGTACAGCGAGGAGGCGTTCTACAGCTGCTCCGACGTCGACTTCGGCGGCTCCAACACCCCGACTCCGCCCACCGACCCGCCCACCGACCCGCCCACCGACCCCCCGACCGACCCGCCCACCGACCCGCCGACGGACCCGCCGACGGACCCGCCGACCGGCACGTGGACCACCGGGGCGTCCTACGCCACGGGCGACACCGTCACCTACAACGGCGTCACCTACGAGTGCCTGCAACCCCACACCGCGCTCGCCGGATGGGAACCCGCGACCACCCCCGCCCTCTGGCGGGCGGTCTGAGCCGCTGAAACCGACGCGATGAAGTACGGCGCACTGGCCCTCCTCGCCGCCTGCGCCCTGCTGCTGTTCGCGCGCTGCGGAGCCGGCGGCACGCCCGCCGGCTCCGCGGCGGCGACCCGCGGCGGGGCCGGGTTCAACGGCACCGACGTGATGTTCCTGCAGATGACGCTCCCGCACCACGCGCAGGCGGTGCGGCTCGCGGGGCTCGCCCGCGAGCGTCCCGTCCGGCCCGAGGTCCGGACGCTCGCCGCGGCGATCGAGACCACGCAGCGCGCCGAGGCGGCGGGGATGGTCGCGCGGCTGCGCGGCTGGGAACGTCCGCTGCGGGCGCCCGCGGGCTCCCACCACGGGCACGCCGGGGCCGTCCCGACCACGACCGACGCCCGCGTCGCGGCGCTCGCCCGGGTCCCGGACGAGCGGTTCGAGCGCGCGTTCCTCAACCTGCTGATCGCCCACCAGGACGACGCCGTCGAGCTGGCCCGGATGGAACTCGGGGACGGCGAGGACCCCTGGAGCCTGCGCCTGGCGGAGAAGATCAAGGCGTCCCGGACGGCGCAGATCGACCGGATGCTGGCCATGCTCGGCCCGCGTCCACCGACCCCCGAAACCCCCGCTCCCGGAAAGTAGGTGTGCGACCATGCGCCGCCTGATCAGTGCGGTGCTCGCCTTCGTCGTCGTCTCCGTGCCGGCCGCCGCGCCCGCGCGGGCCGCCGACCGGCTGACGGCGACGTTCAGCCTGTCCGGCACGACCGGAAAGTACGTGGTGAGCAACCCCGGAACATCCGACATCAGCGGCTGGACCCTGACCTTCGAGCTGCCCGAGGGCGTCACCGCGCGCGGCGCCCAGCACGCCACGATCGTCCAGAACGGGACGAAGGTGACGTTGTCCCCCGCCTTCTACATCGACACCGTGGCCGCGGGCGGCTCCACCGAGCCGTACAGCCCGACGTTCACGCTCTCCTCCCCCGCCGAACCGGCGAACTGCGAGCTGGACGGCGCGAACTGCGACGGGACGGGCGAACCGCCGCCGGCCGTCACGGCACTCGTCGCGAAGTACTCCGTGAACGGGACGCGCGCGACGTTCGTCGTCGCGAACAAGACGGGCGCGCCGGTCGAGAACTGGTCGATCGTGTTCGAGCTGCCCGCGGGCGTCACCGTGAGCGGCGCCGAGCACGGGTCCGTCCGGCAGGACGGGACGACCGTCACGCTCACGCCCGCGCACTACAACGACACCCTGGCGCCGGGCGCGACGACCGAGCCGTACAGCCCGTCGTTCACGGTGAGCCGTTCCGGTGCCGAGCCGACGAGCTGCCGGATCGACGACGCGAACTGCGACGGCTCGCCCGACGTGCCGCCGTCCGCGCCCGGCGGGCTGCGCGTCGCGGTGAAGACGACCAAGACGGTCTCGCTCGCCTGGGACGCCGCCGAGCCCGGCAGCCTCCCGGTCACCGCGTACGAGGTGTACAACGGCTCGGACCTGGCGACGACGGTGCCCGGCACGTCCGCGACCGTCACGGGCCTGACCCCGGACACCGGCTACACGTTCACGGTGAAGGCCCGCGACCGCAAGGGCACGACGTCGCCCGCGTCCGCCCCCGTGACCGTGCGGACGAACGATCCCGCGGACGACACGACGGCGCCGTCCGTCCCGTCCGGGCTGCGCGGCACCGGCGCGGACGCGGCGAGCATCGACCTGGCGTGGAACGCCGCGACCGACGACACCGGCGTCGCGAACTACGACGTGCTCGTGGACGGGCGGGTCGCCGCGACGGTGACCGGGACGACGGCGAAGGTCGGCGGGCTCTCACCGACGACCACGTACTCGGTCGCCGTCCGGGCGCGCGACCTGTACGACAACCTGTCGGCGGCGAGCGCGCCGGTCGAGGTGACGACCGCCGACGTCGTGGACGGGCACGCCCGCGTCGGGTACTTCGTCCAGTGGGGCATCTACGGCCGCCAGTACTTCGTGAAGAACCTGCACACGACGGGCAACGCGGCCCGGCTCACCCACATCAACTACGCCTTCGCGAACATCGACCCGAAGAACCTGACCTGCCTGCAGGGCGTCACGAAGGGCACGTCCACCGACCCGCAGGACCCGAACCAGGGCGACGGCGCCGGGGACGCCGACGCCGACTACGGACGTCCGTTCGGCGCCGCGCAGTCGGTGGACGGCGAGGCCGACACCGGACGCGAGGCCCTGCGCGGCAACTTCAACCAGCTCAGGAAGCTGAAGGCGATGTATCCGCACCTGAAGGTGCTGATCTCGATCGGCGGCTGGACGTACTCCAAGTACTTCTCCGACGCCGCGGCGACCCCGGAGTCGCGGGAGAAGTTCGTCCGGTCCTGCATCGACATCTACATCAAGGGCGACCTGCCGCGGTACAACGGCGCGGGCGGGCCGGGCGCGGCCGCGGGCGTCTTCGACGGCATCGACCTCGACTGGGAGTGGCCGGGCGCCGAGGGGCACCCCGGCAACCATGTCGACCCGGCCGACAAGCGCAACAACACGCTGCTGATCGAGGAGTTCCGCGAGCAGCTCGATGCGCTGACCGGGGAGACGGGCGAGCGGTACCTGCTGACGGCGTTCACCCCGGCGGACCCGGACAAGATCGAGGCCGGCTGGGAGCTCCCGGAGGTCGCGAAGTCCCTGGACGTCTTCAATGTGCAGGGCTACGACTTCCACGGCTCGGGCAGCGACGACTCGTGGGAGCCGAACCGGACCGGCCACCAGGGCAACCTGTACGTCGACGAGGACGACCCGTACCCGTTCCACTTCAGCGTCGAGTCCGCGGTCGACGCGTACCTGGACGCCGGGGTCCCGCCCCGCAAGATCACGGTCGGGCTCGCCTACTACGGGCGCGGCTGGAAGGGGGTCGCGGACGGCGGCGCGGGCGGCGAGTGGCAGGCGGCGCGGGGCGCGGCGCCGGGCCAGTTCGCCGAGGAGGCCGGGACGCGCGGCTACGGCAACCTGATGTCCGGCGTCCCGAACTGCACGGTCGCGCACGACGAGCAGGCCGTCGCGACGTCCTGCTACACCGGCGACGGCGGCCAGTGGTGGTCGTTCGACGACCCGTGGTCCATCGAGAGGAAGGCCGCATGGCTGAAGCGCCGGAACCTGCTCGGCGCCATGATCTGGGAGATGTCGGGTGATCCGGGCGTCCTGACCCGGACCCTGGACGCGAACCTCGACTGATCCCGCCCGGCCCCGGGGCCGGTGCCGTCCCCTCGCTCCCGGCATCGGCGGCACCGGCCCCGGCTCCACCGCTCCTCCGCGCCGTCCCCGGACCGCCGCGGCCGGCGTTCGACCGGCCGGTAGAGTCGCCCGGCCGGCGATCACACGCGCGGCGATCACGACCGGCGGTTCCCGGAGGAAGTCGTGGACCTGGATCTCGGCGCGGTGCGCGCCTTCGTGGCCGTCGCGGACGACCGGTACTTCGGCGACGCGGCGGCCCGGCTCGGCGTCAGCCAGCAGGCGGTGTCCAAGCGGATCGCGAAGCTGGAGTCCGACCTCGGCACGGTCCTGCTGCGCCGCACCCCGAACGGCGCCGAGCCGACGGACGACGGCGCGTCCTTCCTCGTGCACGCCCGCGCGGTGCTCGCGCTCGCCGACCGGGCGGTGGAGCTGGTGCGCAGCCGGCACCGGGAGCTGCGGGTGGACGTGCTCGGCACGCGGCTCGCGTCCGTCGAGATCGTCCGGGCCTTCCACGAGTCCGTGCCGGACGCGGGCATCGAGATCCTGCGGTCCGGCGGGCTGGCGGACGCCCTGCCCGCGCTCGGCCGCGGGACGATCGACGCGTTCTTCGGCCGCGCGCTCGGGGACCTCGGCGACGTCGAGGCGCGGCCCGTCCTGCTGGAGCCGATCCACATCCTGGTGGGGCGCGGGCACCCGCTCGCCGGGCGCGACCGGGTGCCGATCGCGGAGCTGGTCGGCCCGCCGCTGTGGATTCCGGGCGCCGCGCGGGACGACACCGAGTGGGCCGACTTCTACCGCGCCCTCACCGCCGAGTTCGGCGTGCGGATCGACACGTCCGGTCCCGACTTCGGCCTGGACGACGTGGTGGAGCGGACCGCCGCGTCCCGGGAGCTGATCACGTTCGGCGTCGGCGAGAAGATCCGCGTCCCGTGGCATCCCGGCGTCGCGCGGATCCCCGTCGTCGACCCGGCCCCGGTGTACCCGTGGTCGCTGCTGTGGCATCCGCGCAACCGGCATCCGGTGCTGCCGATGCTCGTCGACCACGCCCGCGGGGGCTTCCGCCCGTTCCGTCCGGACCGCGAGTGGCTGCCGGCACCCGACCGTCCCGCCTTCTCCGTCCCGGCCGCGTGATCCGCCGTGCCAGCATGGTGGCGATGGGACAGACCGACCTCGTTCTCGATCTCCTGCACGGCACCTTCGGTGCGGACCTCGTCGGCGCGTACCTGCACGGGTCGGCCGTCCTCGGCGGGCTGCGGCCGCACAGCGACGTGGACGTCCTGGCGGTCGTCCGGCGGCCGGCGGCGCCGGCGGAGCGGCGGGCGCTGGTGGCGGGGCTGCTGCCGGTCTCCGGGGGCGGCGCGCGGCCCGTGGAGCTGACGGTGGTCGCGGAGACGGCCGTGCGGCCCTGGCGGTATCCGCCGGTGTGCGAGTTCCAGTACGGCGAGTGGCTGCGGGACGAGTACGAGCGCGGCATGGTCCCGGAACCGGCGCCGAGCCCGGACCTCGCCCCGCTGATCACGATGGCGCTGGCCGGGGACGCGCCGCTGTTCGGCCCGCCGCCGTCGCGGGTGTTCGCGCCGGTGCCGCACGCGGACGTCGTCCGGGCGGTCGTCGGGAGCGTGCCCGAGCTGCTCGGCGACCTCGACGGCGACGCCCGCAACGTCGTCCTGACGCTGGCGCGCGTGTGGGCGACGGCCGCGACCGGGGAGATCATGCCGAAGGACGCGGCGGCCGCGTGGGCGCTGCCCCGGCTGCCCGCCGAGCACCGTCCCGTCCTGGCCCGGGCGCGCGCGGTCTACCTCGGCGAGGAGGACGAGCGCTGGGACGACCTGCGTTCCCGGCTGCGCCCGCACGCCGAGTTCGTCGCGTCCGAGATCGACCGGATGTTGCACGCGCCGGGGGCGCGTCGTCCTTAGCCTCGATCCACCGATGTGATGCCTGGGAGATGTGTCGCGGGACGCAAGAGATGCCTCGTGACCTGTGATGATGGGCTTGCCCGAAGCTTCTTCACCACGATCGGCTAGGCATCTCGTGGGTGAAAACTTCCCATGCCGGTTCGGCGGTCTCTGTCTGGCTCGGCGGAGCGAATTTGACCGCGGAGGCAGGTCTGCTGCCGGTGGTCCGGGGCGGGCTGGACCCGGCCGCCGTGGTGCACCGGGCCGATACGGTGAGGAAATGATCTCACCTGACCGTAGAGCAGCCGAGCATGAGGAGGCGGAGACAATCACCTATCGCGTGGCGGAGAGTGAGAGGGATAAATCCGCCGTCATCAAGGGCGAGTTCAGCTCGGACACCGTCTTCGAAGTGGTCGGCTCCGAGTGCGGGTTTACCATTCGGCCCGCCCGGCTGGACCGGCCGGTGCACAAGGTCTTCCCCGACGACGAGCCTGAGGCCGGTGAGACGTCGGAGGGCGAGCGCCGGTTTGTCGCGCTGGATGGCGAACTCGTGTGCGGCTATGTCGACACGGGGTATGAGCCCTGGAACCAGCGACTGATCATTGCCGATATCGAGGTGGCCGGGCCGTACCAGGGCCGGGGGATCGGGCGCACGCTGATGAACCACGCCATCGACTGGGCCCGGGAATGCGGTGCCGGGCACATGTGGCTGGAAGTGACGAACATCAACGCTCCGGCCATCCGCGCCTACCAGCGGATGGGGTTCACCTTCTGCGGCCTGGACACTTCCCTCTACAGCGACACCGAGTCCGAGGGGGAGACGGCGCTGTACATGAGCCTCTTCCTCGACTGATCCGCTGGCCGGTAGTCGGCCCAGTGCTTGGACATGGAGACGCGGAAACCCTCTGCGCTGGGACGATGGGACTTCCTACGGTTCCACGTCCGCAGAGCAAGAGAGCACCCGCGAGATGCGATCTTCCCATGCCGCCTCGGCGGTGGCCGCTGCGTTCGATGACCCAAACCTGATCGCGCATGCCGGATTGGTCCCGGTGATGCGGCTTGCCGGACGGTGCGGGCTTGGCCGTCTGGTGTCGGAGAAGGTGAAGCTAATCGGGGCAGGCAACGGCGCGGGGGCGGCAGCCGAGGCCAAAGTCCCCAGCATTGTGGGCGGCATGGCTGCAGGAGCCGACAGCATCGACGACCTGGACATGCTGCGCCACGGTGCGATGCCGACCGTGTTCCGAGAGGTCCGTGCACCGTCCACGCTGGGCACCTTCCTTCGCGCGTTCACCCACGGTCACGCCCTCCAACTCCACGCTGTGCACCGCAGATTCCTGGCCGCGCTGGCCGCGCGCACTCCACTGCTGCCCGGCGCTGGAGAGAAGGCTTTCATCGATGTCGACTCCACCCACAAACGCGTCTACGGCCGGACCAAGCAGGGCGCCGAGTACGGCCGGTTCAAGGGCATCCGCACCCTGCACCCCCTCCTCGCCACGGTCTGCACCCCGCACGCACGGCCGGTGATCGCCACGGTGCGGATGCGACGCGGCAAAGCAGCAGACTCCCGAGGCGCCCCAAAATTCGTGAGCGAGGCCCTGGCCACCGCCGCCGAGGCCGGCTGCACCGGCATGCGCATCCTGCGGGCCGACTCGCAGTTCTACAACGCCGGGGGAATCGCCGCCTGCCATCGGGCCGGAGCCCACTTCTCGATCACCACCGGCATGGACCCCTCCATCAAACGAGCCGTCCACAGCATTCCCGACGACGCCTGACAGCAGATCAGTTACCCGACCGCGGTCCCCGACCCCGAGACCGGTGAACTCATCTCGGACGCCGAAGTCGCCGAGATACCCGAATACACCGCGTTCGCCAGCCGGAAGAAAGCGGAGCGGGTCACCGCGCGGCTGATAGTGCGCCGGGTCCGTGACCTGGCCAGACCCGCCACCGTCGGCGAGCAGGGCGAGTTGTTCCCCGTCTGGCGCTACCACCCCTTCTTCACCGACAACCCGGCCCAGACCCTCCAGGCCGAGCGGGAACACCGCCATCACGCCGTCATCGAGCAGGTCATCGCCGACAGCAAAGCCTCCGCCCTGGCCCACCTGCCCTCGGGGAAGTTCCACGCCAACGCGGCCTGGCTGATCCTGTGGGCGATGGCCTACAACCTGCTGCGGGCCGCCGGAGCGCTGGCCTCTGCCTTTCACGCCAGGGCCACCACCGCCACCCTGCGTGCTCACCTGGTCCACGTTCCCGCCCGAATCGCCCGCTCAGCCCGGCGCCTCACCCTGCACCTACCGCAGCGATGGCCCTGGCAGCACGCCTGGACACAGCTGTTCGCCACCGTCCACGCGCCGCCCGAGGCACCCTGACGTCACTGACCACCCAGCCCGCCAGGGCCGACAGGAGCCGAATCGTGGAAAAGCTGGGCAGACCAGCGGATGCACCCTGCCCGCACTCAGCTGACAGCCTAAGAACCCGCCCCGAAAACCCTCGGAGATCATTTCGAAACCGCGTCGGTGGATCGGGGCTTAGGGGCTGAGAGCCGCCGAAGGGCTCGCGGAGGCGGTCGCGTTCGAAGCGGGCCGCATCGCCGCGCTCGGCGTCGTCCGGACCGGACCCCGGGCAGGCTGACCGCCGTTCCCGCCCCGTCCTGACCCTCGCCGGGACTCCTCCGCGCGCATTCTCGCCCGACCCGCCCCACCGGCCGGTGAGGCGGATCACAGGTCGGACATATACCCCCGAGGGGTACTTCGTGCTAGCTTCTCGCTTCGCAGGTACCCCCTAGGGGTATAACTCGAGTGATTGGCGGACCCGTCATGAATCCCGACCCCCGGCGCTGGTGGGCGCTCGCCGTGCTCGCCACCGCCCAGTTCATGGTCATCATGGACACCTCGATCATCGGCGTGGCGCTCCCCGACATGCAGCGCGACCTCGGCTTCGGCCCGGGCGGCCTGCAGTGGGTGTTCAACGCCTACGTCGTCGCGTTCGGCGGCCTGCTGCTCCTCGGCGGCAAGCTGTCGGACCTCCTCGGCGCCCGGCGCGTCTTCACCGCGGGCTGGCTCGTGCTGATCGCCGGATCGGTGCTGGCCGCCGCCGCCGGGACCGCGGGCCTGGAGATCGCCGGACGCGCCGTGCAGGGCGCCGGCTCCGCGCTCATCGCGCCGTCCGCGCTGACCCTGCTCATGGTGCTGTTCTCCGCCCGCCCGAAGGAGCTGGCCAAGGCGATGGCCTTCTACGGCGCGGCGGCCCCGGCCGGCGGCACCGCCGGGGTCTTCCTCGGCGGCGTCATCACCGAGTGGCTGAGCTGGCCGTGGATCTTCATCATCTACGTGCCGATCGGCCTGGCGACGCTCGCGCTCGTCCCGGCCGTCCTGCCGGACGTGCCCGGACGCCGCGCCCGGCTCGACGTCGCGGGCGCCGCGGCGGTCACCGCGGGCCTCGCCCTCGCCGTCTACGCGATCGTCCGGGCGCCCGAGCGGGGCTGGGACGACGCCGGAACCGTGCTGGGCCTCGGCGGCGCCGTCCTGCTGCTCGTCTCGTTCGTCGCGCTGCAGCGGATCGTCCGCGACCCGCTGATGCCGCCGGCGGTGTGGCGCGCCCCCGGCCTGGCCGCCGCGAACCTGGCGATGGCGCTGCTCGGCGCCGCGTGGATCCCGATGTGGTACTTCCTCAACCTGTACCTGCAGCAGGTCCTCGGCTACGGCGCCTTCCCGAGCGGCGCGGCGCTGCTGCCGATGACGGCGCTGATGATGGTGCTCATGGTCGGCGTCACCGGACGGCTCATCGCGCGGTTCGGCACCCGGCCGCTGATCGTCACCGGCCTCGCCGTGCTCGCGGCGGGACTGCTCGTCCTGTCCGGAATCGACGCGGACGGCGGCTTCCTCACCGACGTGCTGCCCGGCTCGCTGATCGCCGCCGCGGGCATGTCGCTGGTGTTCATCCCCGCCACGATGGCGGCGATCGGCGGGGTCGCCCCGGAGCGGGGCGGGCTGGCGTCCGGGATCGTCAACACCACCTACCAGGTCGGGTCGGCGGTCGGCCTCGCCGCGATGACCGCCGTCGCCGCCTCCCAGGGCGCGGGCGAACCCGGGGACCTCGGCGGCCTCACCGACGGCTACCAGGGCGCGTTCGTCGGCGCCGCCGTCGTCGCCCTCGCCGGCGCGGTGCTCGCCGCCCTCACCCTGCGCGCCCCCGTGCCCGCCGCCGAGCCCCGGACGGAAAGGGTCGATGCCTGACGGAACCCGATGCGGACCGACCGGGGCCGGGGGCGCGGCGGCGCCCCCCGGCCCCGCGTCGTGCGCGTACCGGGCGTGCCCGGGGGTAGAGGGCGGTGGTGAAAGCTCTCGCGGCGGCACTGGCCACGGTGCTCGCGCTGAGCGCCTGCGGCGGCGACGATCCGGAATCGCCGGACGCGTCCGCGACCGCGGAGACCCTCACCGCGCCGAACACCACGCCCCTGCCCGTCACCACTCCCGCCGGCGGCGCCCTCGACCGGGCGGCGGCGACCGCGCTGCGGGCCGTCCCGGGCGCCACGCTGACGTCCGTCGAGACCGAGGGCGGCGGGTGGGAGGTGCGGCTCGTCGCCGCGGACGGCACCGAGCGCGAGCTGATCGTGAACGGCGCGGGCACCGAGGTCGTCCGGAACGAGGCCGGACCGGAGGGACCGGCCGACCGGGCGAAGCGGCTGCGGCGGATCCGCCGGGCGGAACTGGACTACCGGGACGCCGCCGACGCGATGCGCGCGACCGTCGCCGGGGCGCGCGTCACCGAGCTGAACCTCGACGACCACCGCGGCACGGCCGTCTGGGAGGGCGACGTCATCGGCCCCGACGGCGCCCGGCACGCCCTGATGGTCGACGCGTCGACCGGCCGCGTGCAGCGGCGGTGATTCCGGCCGCGTTATGTGTGCCCCGCTATACCTCCCAACACGATTGGGATTTGTGAGGCATAGGGATGCCGGACAGGATGTGAGGCCAGGCACAGCAGAGGTGAGTCACGGCCAGCGGCCACGGGTTCGTTTGATCGTCACTACAACCTCCTCCGAAGGAGCGGCGCCATGTCCCCTGACACCGTCCGTCCGGCCGACGCCACCGAGTACTTCACCTACCGGAACCCGGACCGGTACCACGCCGACTGGAAAGGCTTCTACGACGCCGCCGCGCGGCGGCGCGCGGAAGTCCGGCGCCGGTTCCCGCACGCGCTCGACCTGAAGTACGGGCCCGACCCGGCGCACCTCGCGAACGTCTACCACCCGGACGGCGGCACCGGCCGGCCCGTGATCGTCTACTTTCACGGCGGCCGCTGGCGCGAGGGCCATCCCGCCTTCTACGACCACCTGGCGGCGCCGTGGGTGGAGGCCGGGGCGGTGTTCGTCTCCTGCGGCTACCGCCTGAACCCCGCGCACCGCATCGCCGACGCCGTGGACGACGCGGCGCGCGCCGTGCGCTGGGCCGCCGGGGCCGCCCCCGCCTACGGCGGCGACCCGGCGCGCCTCACCGTCGCCGGGCACTCGGCGGGCGGCCACCTCACCGCCATGATCACCATGACCGACGCGGCGGACCCGCCCGGCGGCGTGACCGGGGCCGTCTGCATGAGCGCGCCCGTCGACCTGCGCGACGAGCCCGGCCTGGACCCGGCGGAGGCCGCCCGGCTCACCCCGTCCGGCCGGATCACCCGGGCGCCGCGCGGAGTCGTCATCTCCTACGGCGACCCGGAACCGAACGCCAAGGGGCAGGACGGCGGGTTCTTCCGCGACCACGGAACCCTGCTGGCGCGGGCGCTCGCGGACGCCGGGCACCGGCCCGTCACCGTGCCGCTCCCCGCCACCGACCACGTCGGGACGGGCGCCGCGTTCGGCGACCCGGCCTCGCCGCTGTTCGCCGCCGCCCGCACCGTCGTCTTCGCCGAAGGGAGCACCTCGTGACGACCCCCGCCGACCCCCCGCGCGTCCTGCGGTCCGCCGTCGCGCTCGCGTTCCTCGCGGTGCTGATCGACGGCTTCGACACCGCCGCGCTCGCCTTCTCGGTCCCCTCGCTCGCCTCCGACTGGGGCGTCTCCAAGGCGTCCTTCACCGTGCCGCTCGTCCTCACCAACCTCGGCGTCGTGGTCGGCTACCTGTACTCCGGGCCGCTCAGCGCCCGGCTGGGGCGCCGCCGGACGCTGATCGGCGGGGTCGTGTTCTTCGCGGGCGGCACCCTCGCGACGGCGCTGCTGCTGCCCACCGAGTCGATCACCGTGCTCAGCGTCACCCGCGTGCTGACGGGCCTCGGGCTCGGCGCGGTGCTGCCCGCCGCGGTCGCGCTGGCGACCGACCACAGCCCCGCCCGGCGGCGCGAACGGGTGTCGGTCACCGTCACGCTGGGACTGGCGTCGGGCGCGACCCTCGGCGGCGTCTTCGGCGGCCGGATGCTCGACGCGATCGGCCCCGCGGGCGTGTTCTGGGTCGCCGGCATCGCGCCGCTGGTCCTCGCGGCCGTCATGCTGTGGCGGCTGCCCGCCGACCGCGTCCCCGCCGGGGCGGGCGCCCGCGCGAGCGAGCGCGTCGGGTTGCTGTTCCAGCCCGGCATGCGGGGCGACACCCTGCTGATCTGGACGTTCTCGTTCATGGCGTTCCTGTCGGCCTACACGCTCCAGTCGTGGGTGCCGACCCTGATGACCGACTTCGGGTTCGCCGAGTCGGAGGCGCCGATGGGCCTGGCGTTCTTCAGCTTCGGCGGCATCATCGGCGGGATCCTGCTGATCTGGCTCGCGTCCCGCATCGGCATCGCGCCGTCCCTGTGCGCCACGACGATCCTGGGCGCCGCGTGCGCGTTCGCCGTCGCCCGCGTGGAACTGCCCGACGCCCTGCTGTTCCTGGTCCTCGGCGGGACGGGCGCGGGGCTCATCGGCAGCCAGATCGGCCAGCTCACCATGGCCGTCAGCGTGTACCCGGCCGCGACCCGCACCACCGGCGTCGGCTGGGCCGCCGCGCTCGGCCGGGCCGGCTCCATCGTCGGGCCCGCCGTCGGGGGCGTCCTGCTCGGGCTGTCCCTGCCGGGCCGCGACATCGTGCTGCTCACGACCGTCCCGGTGCTGGCCGCGCTGCTGTGCGCGGTCGTGCTGTGGCGGCGGCGGGCGGGTGCGCCCGCCGCCGCCCGGGCGTGATCACTCGAACTCGGTGCCGCCCCTGCGGGTGAGGTAGCCGGGCGAGACGAACTTCGCGATGGCCCTGCCGCCGGTGACCGGGCTCCGGCGACCGGCGGCGGGCCGCACGACCAGTCCCTCGCGCAGGTGCTCGGCCTTCCCCGACACCGTCTCGCGCCCGCTCGCCAGTTCCATCAGCAGCGCCTCGTCGTACCCGCCCTCGTACAGGACGGGCGCGGCGGGCAGGCCCGCGCCGGCCAGCACGTCGGCGAGCTCGGCCGGGTCGAGCCAGCGCACCGCGCCGTCCGCGCCCGCCACCGCGACGTCGAACGCCGCGTACCCGGGCTCGGCCGCGCCGTAGTGCAGGTCCTGCACGCGGCGGCCGTAGACCTCCCCGAACAGCCCGACCCGGGAGGCGCCGAACCGCTCGGCGATCTTCGCCGCGGCCTCGATGGCCCCGTGCGCCTCGAGCGTCCGCCAGTACAGGTTCCCGCCGTCCCGCACGAGCGCGAGCGACTTGCCGCCGAACCCCTTCGACGACACGAACGGCTCGCCGTCCACGAGCGTGAGCAGGCACGCCGTCCCGTGGATCTTCTCCGTCGCGACGACGGCCTCGCCCGGCTCGAAGATCGTCGGGTACCGCTTGACGTCCTCGATCTCGATCCACCGGACGAGGTCGGGGGCCGGTACCACCTCGCCCGCCATGTGCACCGGGATCGGCGGCGTCCACTTGACGACGCCGAGCTCGTCGGCGAAGTTCCGGCCCTCCGCGTGGGCCGCGGCGAGGTCCGTCCCGGCGAGCGCGCGCGGCAGGCAGACGATGCCCTGCGACAGCTCGCCGCGCAGCCGCACCGCCTTCACGCGGTTCTTCTCCGCGCCGGCGAGCTTCCCGGTGAGCCCGAGTTCGCCGATCAGGTCGTCCGGCAGCAGCGAGCCCTCGGGGATGTAGACGGCCCAGTCGCCGGTCGCGTACCGGCCCTTCTGCACGACCGCCCGGTACAGCCCGACCTGCGCGAGCTCCAGCGCGTCGGCGTTGCCGTGCGGAAGGATCGTCAGCCGTTCGGCCGTCACCCGCAGCGTCGACATCGGCGTTCCCCCTTTCCCGTTTCCGGACCCAAGAGTGACGACCGCGCGGCGCCCGAACAACTCAATTAGCGCGGGCCGCGGCCGGGCGGGCACGCCTCCGCCGATGCGGAAAAAGCGTTAGGCGATAATCGCGAACATTGCGACCATTCACGGGTGACCATCACTCTTGAACGGCTCGTCGTCCGGCACGCGCACCGGGTGCCCGTCCCGGACGGCCCGGCGGGCGCGGGCGGCGGCGCCGCGCGGCGGTTCGACGTCGCGCTCATGTCGGCCGGGTTCAAGCTGTCGGGCGGCCTGCTCACGGCACTGTCGGGCCTCACCGAGGACGCCGTCTCCGGCCTCGCCGCCCGGGTCCTGCCCGTCGTGCGCGAGATGGCCGGCGACCACGTCCGGCACAACGTCTACTTCCGGGAATTCCCGCACGGCGTGCCGGACACGCTCGCCTTCTGGGTCTCCTGCCTGCTGGACGCGCTCGCCGACCCGGACGCGGACGTCGAGATCGTGAACGGATCGCTGAACCTGCTCTCGCTGCCGAAGTACGGGAAGTACCTGCACACCTACGACGAGATGCTGGCGGCGCACGACGAGCTCGTCGCGGGCACCGGCGACCGGCTGACCGTCCTGCACGCGGGCCGCCCGGCGGACGCCGAGGCCGGGCGGCTGTTCCTGGCGCTGGCCGGGAGCGTCACCCCGCTCACCGACGAGGAGCGGGACGCCCTGCGCGTGCTCGCCGCGCACTGCACCGACGTCGCGCCGGACGCGATCCCCGTCCGGGAGAACCGCGCGCTGATCAACCAGGTCCGGGTCGCCGAGGGCGGCGGCCTCCTGCTCGACACCGTCACCGACGTCCTGCGGCTCGCGTGCGCGCTGTCGCTCGGCGACGTCACGCTCGCGGAGCCCACGGAGTTCCTGCTGACCCGCCGCGAGCGCCGCGCGCTCCTCGCGGGCCTGGACGAGGTCGTCCGCCGCGACCCGGCGAAGCTCGGCGACGTGGCCGCGCACCGCGAACGGTGGAAGCGCCTCGGCGAGCGCCTGCACCCGCACGAGTACCCGCGGTGGCCGCACGCGCGGGACGTCTTCGCGGTGGCGCGCGGCGAGAAGAAGGCGCCGTCGTTCGCCGGGCGGATCGAGGTCCTCCTCGGCGCCGGTGACGTCCCCGGCGCGGCGAGGCTCGCCGCGCACGCGCCCGGCGTGCTGTTCCGCTCGCTGGACCGGCTGCTGCGCACCGACCCGGACGCTTCCGGCGCCGTGCTCGACGCCGCCGAGTCCGTCGCCGGGCAGGTGTCCGGGCGGGTCCTGCTGTCGGTCCGCGAGCACCTGCTCAACCGGACGCGGAAGGCGAAGGGCACCCGGGTCTTCGCGGGCCGCACCGGCCGCGGCGTCGCCGTCCCCGATACCCGGCCGCCGCTCGCCCCGGACGCGTTCCGGCGGCTCAAGAACCTGCTCGACGACGAGATCCGCGCGCGGCTGCCCGCGCCCGCGCACCTCGTCGTGGACCCGGCCGTCCTCGACGTCGCGCTGCCCCTCAGCGGGAAGGCGACCACGAGCGGCCTGGGCGTCCTGCCCCGCGGCTCCGTCTCGCCGGTCGAGGGGGAACTCCTGCGGTTCTTCGTCTACTGGAAGCAGCGCGAACTCCGGACCGACTTCGACCTTTCCGCGCTCCTGCTCGACCGCGACTACGGCAATCCGCAGTGGCTCTCGTACACGTCCCTCCGCAAGGCCGGCGGCGAGCATTCCGGCGACATCACCGAGGCACCGGACGGCGCTTCGGAGTTCATCAACCTGTCGCTACGGAAGATCAAAGCGCAGTTCGTCATCCCGCAGGTGAACATCTATTCGGGCGAAGGGTTCGACGAGGTCGAGGAATCGTTCTTCGGGTTCATGCTGCGCGACGAGGACCAGGCCGGGCGGCCCTTCGAGCCGAGGACCGTCCGGATGAAGTCCGAACTGCGCGGGCCCGCACGGATCGCCCTTCCGCTCGCGTTCGTCCGGGGCAAGGACGGCGACTGGCGGGCGAAGTGGATGCACCTTCACCTGCGCGGCGCGTTCGCGTTCAACAGGGTCGAGGGAAACCGGGCCACGACGGCCGCGCTGACCCGCGCGGTCATCGACCGCCGCTACCTCACCGTCCGCCACCTGGTCGATCTCATGCGGCCGGAGCGGCTGACGATGCTGGACGGCGGCCCGCTCCCGGACGAGCCCGTCACCCTCATCGGCCTCGACCGTCCCGACGGGCTGCCCGAGGGCTCCGCGGCCTACACGCCGCGAAATCTGCGTGACCTGATCCCGGCGTGACCGTTACGATCGTCGCGGTGAGGCCATGAGAGGGCTTCCTTCTCACAACTCTGCAAAAGTTAACCAGCCCTCTCGCTTTCCTCCCGCGGCCGAGGCCATGACGGAGCTTCCTTCTGACGCCTGGCCCCGAAGGGCCACGGTTCGCCCCAGTTCCTTCGCTCTCCTCGGCGGACGGGCGCCGCACATCGCGGCGCCCGTTCCTTTTCCCCGCATTTTCCCGCCCACATGTGTTAACGTGTCACTCGGCGAGGCCATGGGGAGGCTTCCTTCTCACACCTCTCTGACACCCAGCCTTCCCGCTTTCCTCGCCACCCGAGCACCCCGAAGGGCGCGGCCACGGCCGCGCCCTTTCGCGCGGGCCGAAACGCGCCTCCCGCGCGGGCCGAACGCGCCTCCCGCGCCGCCGTGTCCGACGCGGGCCCTAGAGTGCGGCCATGGAAGCATTGCGGGCCAAACTGGACCTGATCCGCCGGGTCGAGGACGAGCACCGGTTCGGGGTCGTCATCGCCGGGCCCCGCCCCCTCCGCCCGATCCCCGAGCTGCCCGACGGGGTGACCGAGGTGTTCGGCCTCTTCTCCAAGCTGGCGGGGAACTTCTTCAGCTTCGTGCAGCCCCCCGAGATCGCCGGCCCCGACGCCTGGGAGCAGCGCCGCTCCGATCCGGACTGCCCGCTGGGCGACCCGCTGGTCATCGGCTACGAGCGGTACGGCATGTCGCCCGAAACGCTCGAGGACCTCGAAGGCGGGGCCCCCATCCGCCTGGACCTGCGGCAGGGCGACGTCTACTACTGCGACCCCGACGAGTACATCTTCTTCTACAAGCACGCCGAGGTCGAGGAGATCGACACGGTCGACCTCGCCCCGGACATCGTGGAGTTCTTCGACCGGTTCGTGCTCGGCCCCCGCTACCCGGAACTGGTGGAACGGGTCCTCGGCCCCCACGCCGTCACGGAGCGGGACCGCAAGGGCCGCCACCGCGATTCCTGGACGCGTCTCCTGGAGGCGAGCGGCCTCCTCTGAGGACGGCACGGACGGCGCCGCGCCGAGGCGCCCGTCCCGCGGGGGGACGGGCGCCGGCGGCGGGTCAGGACGGGTCGTAGGCGAGGTTCGGCGCGAGCCAGCGTTCGACCTCGGCGAGGGGCAGGCCGCGGCGGGCGGCGTAGTCCTCGGTCTGGTCGCGGCCGATGCGGCCCACGGTGAAGTACCGCGAGTCGGGATGCGCGAAGATCAGGCCGCTGACGCTGGACGCGGGCGTCATCGCGTACGACTCGGTGAGGCCGATGCCGAGGCGCCCGGCGTCCAGCAGATCGAACAGGTCGCGCTTCTCGCTGTGGTCGGGGCTCGCCGGGTAGCCGAGGGCGGGCCGGATGCCGCGGAAGCGCTCGGCGTGCAGGTCCTCGATGACGGGGTCGGCGTCGGGCTCGAACCAGTCGCGGCGGGCCTTCAGGTGGACGTACTCGGCGAACGCCTCGGCCAGCCGGTCGGCGAGCGCCTTCACCATGATCGACTTGTAGTCGTCGTTGTCGGCCTCGTACTGCGCGGCGAGGTCCTCGGCGCCGAGGATCGTCACCGCGAACCCGCCGAGGTGGTCGCCGGACGGGGCGACGTAGTCGGCGAGGCAGCGGTTCGGCCGCCCGGTCGGCTTCTGCGTCTGCTGCCGCAGCATCGGGAACCGCGGCCCGCCGTCCAGGACGATGTCGTCGCCCTCGGAGTGCGCGGGCCAGAACCCGTAGGCGCCGCGCGGCTTCAGCGAGCCGTTCTTGACGATCTCGTCGAGCAGCTCGTTGCCCTCGTCGAACAGTTCGCGGGCGACGGGCTGGTCGAGGATCGCCGGGTACTTGCCCTTCAGCTCCCACGCGAGGAAGAAGAACTGCCAGTCGATCATCTCGCGGAGCGTCGTCAGGTCGGGCTCGACGGTCCGCACACCGGTGAAGGCGGGGGTCGGCAGGTCGTCGAAGGAGACCCGCTCGGGGTTCGCGCGGGCCTGCTCGATGCTCAGCATCGGCCGCCGCTGCTTCGTCTCGTGCTCGGCGCGCAGCCGCGCCTGCTCGGTCCGGTTGGACTCGGCGAGCGCGGCGGCGCGCTCGGGGTCGAGCAGGTCGGACACGACGCCGACGACGCGGGACGCGTCCAGGACGTGCACGGTCGTCGCGTCGTAGGCCGGTGCGATCTTCACGGCGGTGTGCTGCCGGGACGTGGTCGCGCCGCCGATCAGCAGCGGCAGGTTCATCCCGCGGCGCTGCATCTCCGACGCGACGGACACCATCTCGTCGAGCGACGGCGTGATCAGCCCGGACAGCCCGATGGCGTCGGCGTCCTCCGCGACGGCCGTCTCCAGGATCTTCGCGGCGGGCACCATGACGCCGAGGTCGACGACGTCGTAGTTGTTGCAGCCGAGGACGACGCCGACGATGTTCTTGCCGATGTCGTGCACGTCGCCCTTGACGGTCGCCATGACGACCTTGCCGTTGCCGCGGGAGGTGTCGAGCAGGCCCGCCTTGCGCGCCTCCTCCTTCTCCTGCTCCATGTAGGGCTCGAGGTAGGCGACGGACCGCTTCATCACGCGAGCGCTCTTGACGACCTGCGGCAGGAACATCTTCCCGGCGCCGAACAGGTCCCCGACGACCTTCATGCCGTCCATCAGGGGGCCCTCGATGACGTCGAGGGGCTTGGCGGCCTTCTGCCGGGCCTCCTCGGTGTCCTCCTCGACGAAGTCGACGATGCCGTGGACGAGCGAATGCTCGAGCCGCTTCTCGACGGGGGCCTCGCGCCACGCCAGGTCGACGACGCGCTTGGTCTTGCTGCCCTTGACGGTCTCGGCGAACGACACGAGCCGGTCGGTGGCGTCCGGGCGCCGGTCGAACAGCACGTCCTCGACGTGTTCGAGGAGGTCGGCGGGGATGTCCTCGTAGACGGCGAGCTGCCCGGCGTTGACGATGCCCATGTCGAGCCCGGCGCGGATCGCGTGGAACAGGAACGCCGAGTGCATCGCCTCGCGGACGGTCTCGTTGCCGCGGAAGGAGAACGACAGGTTGGAGATGCCGCCGCTGGTGCGGGCGCCGGGGCAGCGCTCCTTGATCCGCGGGAGCGCCTCGATGAACTCCTTCGCGTACCCGTTGTGCTCCTCGATGCCGGTCGCGACGGCGAGGACGTTCGGGTCGAAGATGATGTCCTCGGGCGGGAACCCGGCCTTCTGCGTGAGCAGGTCGTAGGCGCGGCCGCAGATCTCGACCTTGCGGTCGGCGGTGTCGGCCTGCCCGACCTCGTCGAACGCCATCACGACGACGCCGGCGCCGAAGTCGCGGATGCGGCGGGCCTGCTCCAGGAAGGGCTCCTCGCCCTCCTTGAGGCTGATCGAGTTGACGACGCCCTTGCCCTGGACGGTCTTCAGCCCGGCCTCGATGACGCTCCACCGGGAGCTGTCCACCATGATCGGGATGCGGGCCGCCTCCGGCTCCGTCGCGATCAGGTTGAGGAACGTCGTCATCTCCCGCTCGCTGTCGAGCAGGTCGGCGTCCATGTTGACGTCGAGGAGGTTCGCGCCGCCGCGGACCTGGTCGAGGGCGACGTCCACGGCGGCCTGGTGGTCGCCCGCCTCGATCAGCTTGCGGAAGCGGGCCGAGCCGGTCACGTTCGTCCGCTCGCCGATCATGACGAAGCCGGTGTCGGCGCCGATCTGGAACGGCTCGAGTCCGCTGAACCGGGGCGCGGCCGGCACCTCGGGGACGGCCCGGGGCGCGGTGCCGCGGACGGCCTCGGCGATCCGGGCGATGTGCTCGGGGCTCGTCCCGCAGCAGCCGCCGACCGCGTTGACGAGGCTCTCCCCTGCGAACTCGCCGAGCAGCCCGCTCATCTCCTCGGGCGTCTGGTCGTAGCCGCCGAACGCGTTCGGCAGGCCCGCGTTCGGATACGTCGCGGTGTAAGTGGGGGCGATCCGGGCGAGCTCCTCCGCGTGCGGGCGCACCTCCTGGGCGCCCATGCCGCAGTTCAGCCCGACGACGAGGGGTTCGGCGTGCTCGACCGACCGCCAGAACGCCTCGACCGTCTGCCCGGACAGCGTCCGGCCGGCCAGGTCGACGATCGTCACCGAGATCCACAGCGGCAGGTGCGGGGCGACCTCGCGGGCGGCGGCGATGGCGGCCTTCGCGTTCAGCGTGTCGAAGATCGTCTCGATCAGCAGCAGGTCGACGCCGCCCTCGGCGAGGCCCGCGATCTGCTCGGCGTAGGAGTCGCGGACCTGGTCGAACGTGACGGCCCGGTAGGACGGGTCCTCGACGCGGGGCGACAGCGACAGCGTCACGTTCAGCGGCCCGACCGAGCCCGCGACGAACCGCCCGCCCGCCTCGTCGGCGGCCTGCCGGGCGAGCCGCGCGGCCGCCACGTTCATCTCGTGGACGTGCGCCTCGAGCCCGTAGTCGGCCTGGCCGATGCTCGTCGCGGTGAAGGTGTTGGTGGTCGTGATGTCGGCGCCCGCCGCGAGGTACTGCCGGTGGACGTCCAGGATGAGGTCCGGGCGGGTCAGGTTCAGCAGGTCGGGGTCGCCGGTGACGTCGCGGGCGTGGCCGCCGAAGCGGTCGCCGCGGTAGTCCTCGGGGGTGAGGCCGGCCCCCTGCAGCATCGTCCCCCAGGCTCCGTCGAGGACGGCGATGCGCTCGTCGAGCAGCTTCCGCAGGGCTTCGGTCTTCACTGCCACCTCCCAGTCGTTCGTGGGAGGCGCCCTTGTTTCAACCGGAGTCGGTGGGGCCGAGCGTGGCGGGCGTCCACCCGTTGCAGCGCCTCTCGGCCTGACATCGACAGTACCGCGCGACACGCCGATCTGTCAGTCCGGCCCCGGAGTTCCGGGGCGTCCCGGGGGCATTCCATCGCGCCGTCCCGCGGATAGGCTTCCCGGCGTGCACGGACAACTGTTGAGCGGGCTGGCGGCGCGGCGGCGCGACGACCATCCGCTGCGCGTGATCGAGAGCGACGTCGTCGAGTACACCGAGGCCGTCGCGACCATGGACCGGATGGTGCGCGACCGGCAGGAGGACCGGATCGACGACACCCTCTGGCTCCTGTCGCACCCCCGCACGTACACGGTGGGCCGGCGGACGCCGCCGCACGAGCGCCCCGACCCGGCGCACGGCATCCCCGTCGTGGAGACGCGGCGCGGCGGGAAGCTGACCTACCACTCGCCGGAGCAGGTCGTCGGGTACCCGGTGCTGAAGCTGGCGGAGCCCGCCGACGTGGTCGGGCTGATCCGCGACATCGAGCACATCCTGGTGGCGGTGCTCGGCGAGCTGGGGATCCCCGCCGAGCGGCGCGACACCCCGAAGGGCAGCCCGCTGCTGACCGGCGTCTGGACGGCCGAGGGCCGCAAGATCGTCTCGCTGGGGATGTACATCTCGCGGGGGGTCAGCGCGCACGGCTTCGCGATGGACGTCGACGCCGACCCGGAGCCGTGGACGTGGGCGGTCCCGTGCGGCATGCCGGACGTGGAGATGACGTCGGTGTGCCGCGAGCGGGAGCGGCGCGGCCTCTCCCCCGTCACGCAGCCCGAGGTGCGGCGGCTGATCACCGAGGCGTGGAAGCGCGAGACCTGAGCCCCCGGAGGGGCCCAGGCCGCCGCGGGGTCAGGCCGCGCAGTCGCCCTGCGCGGGCTTGCCGGCGAACCGGTCGGTGAGGAACCCGACCGCGTCGGGCCACGACCACAGCATGCCGGTGGCGTGCTCGGCGATCGTGTAGGTCTTCCAGGTCACGTTCGCGCCCTTCGCGCACCACGCCTTGTGCAGCGTGTCCGCCTGCCCGAACGGGATGATCTGGTCGAACACGGCCTGCGTCTGCAGGACGGGGACGCTCGGCGCGGTCGAGCCGAGCTTGTTCTCGTCGAGCCGGGCCCGCCACTGCGGCGTGGCCAGCGGGTCGCTCGTGGTGAAGTCGCCGACCTTCTTGAAGGCCGTCTCGGCGAACGTGGCGATGCCGTCCACGCTGGCGATGCAGGTGTCGGCCGACGTCTCCATCAGCTTCCGGCCCGCGTCGTTGAGGAACGACTCCAGGTCCAGCTCGGGGTACGCGGCGTCGTACCCGGCGGCGGACATGAACATGAACGCGGCGAACAGGTTGCCGTCCAGGTTCGCGGCGACCGCCCGCAGGTCGGCGGGGACGCCGCCCGCGACGACGCCCTTCAGGTCGAGTTCGGGCGCGTAGGACGCGGCCAGCTCGGCGGCCCAGCCCGCGGTCGTCCCGCCCTGCGAGTAGCCCATCGCGGCGACGGGGCTCCCGGCGAGGCCCGTCCCGGGGAGGCGCTGCGCGGCCCGCGCCATGTTGAGGGCCGCCATGCCCTGCGCCTTCCCGACCTCGTAGGTGTGCAGGCCGGGCGTGCCGAGGCCCGGCATGTCGGTGACCGCGACGGCCCAGCCCTTGCTGAGCGCGTCCGAGATGAAGAACATCTCGTAGTCGAGGCCCTGCGTGAGGGTGTACGAGGGGGCGCACGCGTCGCCGAGCCCGCGCGTCCCGACCCCGTACGTGACGAGCGGGCGCTCGCCCCGGCCGTCCCACTTCTTCTCGGGGACGAGCACGGTGCCGGACACGGCGATCGGGTCGCCGTGCACGTCCTGCGACCGGTACAGGACCTGCGTGGACGTGACGCCCGCGACGGGCGTCCGGCCGATCGGGTCGAGGGTGAAGACGGACTCGCGGGAGCGGATGATGTCGCCGGGGAGCCCGGCGGGAAGCGGCCGCGGCGGCGTGTAGAACGGATCCTCGGCGGGAGGCGCGAACCCCTGCGGAGCGGCCGCGGCGGGCGCCTGCAGGGCGGTCGCGGTGAGCGCGACCCCCATCCCGCAGGCGACCGCCGCGCGCAGGAGCCGGCGGACTGTGGTGGACATGGACCAACCCTTCGTCGTGCCCAGGCCCTCTGGATCGCCCCCAGACCCCCGACGAGCCCGGCCGTCCGGGTGACGGCCCCCCGACCCTAAAGCAAGTAGATGCTTACTCCAATAGGCGCGACCGTGGAACCGGCCCACGCTTTTGTGTCCTCCGCTACAAACCCGGCCCGGCCGATCCCAGCCAGAGCAGATCACGAGCACGCGTCATCGCGACGAACAACTGCCGCCGCGCCAGCTCCGCCCGCTCCCGCGCCGCGTCTCCGTCCCCCTCCGCCGCGATCCCCGCGTCGTGCAGGGGCAGGAACACCTTCTTGAACTCCAGGCCCTTCGCCCGCCGGTACGACCCGACCTTGACCGCGTCCACCGGCCGCCCGTCGTAGTGCTCCAGCCGCTGCACCGCGATCCCCGCCCGGCCCAGCAACCCGGCGTAGTGCTCGATCGCCTTGGCCGAGGCGCACAGGACGGCCGCGTCCGCCGCGTCCGGCAGTTCCCTGAGGGCCGCCACGAGCCGCCGGTCGTGCTCGTCGGCGTCGGCCGCGCGCTCGCGCGTCACCCGGCCGCCGTGGTAGGTCGGGTCGACGGTGCGGCGGCCGTTCGGGCTCGGGCCGTCCAGGTCGTCGAACGGGTCGCCGGACACGACGTCCATCGCCGCCTCCAGGATCGCGGCGGCGTTGCGGTAGTTCGTGCGCAGCACCGCGCCGCGCCCCCGGATCCCGATCCCGGCCTCCGCGAGCCGGAACCCGCCCGGGTACACCGCCTGCTGCCCGTCCCCGATCAGGAGGAGTCCGTTCGGGCGGTCCCCCGCCAGCGCGTGCAGCAGCCGCACGCCCACGAGCGTGAGGTCCTGCACCTCGTCCACGATCACCGCGCCGTACCGGCCGTCCGGACGTTCCCGAAGCTCGCGGAGTGCGGCCGCGAGGACGTCGTTGAAGTCGTGGACGCCGCGCTCGATCCGCCGCTCCTCGTACTCGGCGTACAGCTTCCAGACCGCCTCGCGGTGGACGGCCCGCAGTGCCGTGCGGCGCCCGTGCCGGGCGACGGCGAGGTACTCGTCGAGCGTCCGCAGCCCGCGCCCCTTGATGACGTAGTCGATCTCGTCCTTCCAGTAGGCGGGCGACGTGTCGATCTCGGTGAGGACGCCGCCGCGGCCCCGGTACTTCCAGGCGAGCGCGAAGGCGGTCTCCCTTTCCCCCGGTCCAGGTGCATGGGGACTCCTCGCTCCTGGAGGAAGCCCTGTGCCCACGCGTGCAGGCCGCTGAACTCCACGCGGTCGGCGAAGTGCTCGGCCATCCGCCCGAACAGTTGCCGCTGCACCCGCGGCAGGTTCTTCGCGAACGTCACGTACAGGACGCGTCCGTGCCCCCGGGCGGCCAGGTGCGCCGCGCGGTGCAGGCCCACGACCGTCTTGCCCGTGCCCGCCGGGCCGCTGATCCGCGCCGGGCCGGTCCAGTCGCGGCGCGCCACCGCGACCTGGTCGGGGTGCAGGAACGTCATCCACTGCTCGATCGGCGCCCGCAGCGCCGACTCCAGCGCGGCCTTCTCGGCCTCCGCGGCGTCGAACAGCGCGAGCGTCCCGGCCGGCTCGGACGCGGCCCGCTCCTCCAGCGCGGGGGCCTCGTACGCGGGGAACGCGTCCTCCAGGTGGTCCGCCACCGCCCGGACCATCGGACGCGTGAGCCGCCGCGGCTCGCGCAGCAGCGCGTGCACCGCGTCCGGATGCCCGAGGAGCCGCACCCGCCCGAGCGTCGCGTCGAGCCGGTGCCCGGCGAACACCATGAGCGGGCGCAGCGCCACCGGGGACATGCCGAGCGCCGACACCTGCGCCTCGGCCGTCCGGGTCATCGCGAGCAGCTTGGCGACGTCCCCGTCCCGCCGCTCGCGCCCGGCGCGCAGGGCCCCGTCCCGCACGGACGGCGCGTCCCGCCACCGTTTCACGTCGATGACGAACACCCCGGCGGGACCGATGAGGATCATGTCGACGTTCGCGCCGTGCGTGCCCGGCCACCGGCGGTCGACCAGCAGCCGCCAGCCGATCGCGGTCAGCCCCACCAGCGTCGCCGCCACCTGCCGCTCCGCCTCCGACGCCGCCTCCCAGCGCCCGGCCTCCGCGTAGGCGGCGCGGGCGCGGCGGCTCAGCTCGAGCGCCGCCTCGCGCGCCCTGCGCCCACGCTCCCCCGCCGAACCGCCCGCCACCATCGCCCACCCCCGGCACGTCGGCAGAAATTCACGCTCTACAAGACATAGCAACAATCATTACCGTCGCGGTAGAGGTGAATGCGGAGCGCTTTACCGGCGGGGGCCGGTGCCTTCGCCGAACGCGCCGGCGGCCCAGAGGCGCCGGACGTGGGCGATCATCGCGGGGCCGACCGCGTGCAGGGCGTCCAGGTCCTTGCGGGCCACCGGCGGGGCCGCCATCGCGCAGATCGCCGACACCACCGTCCGGCAGGTGAACCGGCCGCCGTCGTCGGTGACGCCCAGCACGCCGGCCAGCGCGGACGCCATGGCGGCCTCCCGCCCGGCGCGCCGCCTGATCGCCTCCGGGCCCGCCGCGAACGCCTCGATCAGGAACAGCCGCGCGAAGGGCAGCTCGGCGGCGACCGTCCGCAGGTAGTGGTCGAGCGCGAGCTCGCACCGCTCCAGGGGGTCCTCGCCCTCCGCGGGCACCAGCATCCGGTCCAGGGACACCGAGCAGGCCATCTCGAACGACGCCAGGAAGCAGTCCTGCTTCGAGGAGAAGACCCGGTAGAAGGTCTGCCGCGACACCCCCGCGTGCTTCAGCACGTCCTCGACGGCCGTCGCGGCGTACCCCTTCTCGGACATGACCTCCGCCATCGCGCGGCACAGCCGCTCGCGCTGGATCCGGGCCACTTCCTCCGGGGCGAGCGCGTGCCGCCCTCGTGGCAGCCGGCGCGGGGATGTGCTGGCCATCGCCCAAGCCTAGAGCAGGGACCGCACCCGGCCCACCCCGTCGACCTGCGCCGGAGCGCCCGTCACGCGCGGCGGGCGCCGCCGGACGCCACGCCGAGCCACGTGTGCGGGTTCCCGGCCCAGCACCAGCCGAGCTTCGGCGCGTTCTGGCTGATCCAGATAGCGGGGACGCGGCGGTCGCCGCACCGGGAGCCGCCCAGCGAGAAGCACTTGTTCTTCACGAGCACCTCCGGGAAATGGGTGATGACCGCGATGCCCTCCTCGATGGTCAGCAGGGTCCGCTCGCGCTTCGCGATGACGTCCATCGCGTCGTTCGGCACCTCGTTGCAGAACTCCTCGCCCCGCTCGACGTCGAACAGCAGGTAGGCGTCCGGGTTCGGGAGCTCCTCGACGGCGACGAACCGTTCAAGGGAGCCGGGCTCGAACGAGCGGTCCACGAACCCGGGCTTCTTCTTGCCGTGCAGGGTCGTGCGCGGCATCGACTCCTCGATCGGGACGACGTTCCGCGTCACGACGAGGACGAACGGGAGCCGTCCGGCCGCCGTGTCGACCTCGACGCTCCCGAGCCCGGCGGCGACGTCCCGCAGCGGGGCGACCAGCGCCCCGAACCGCCCGGCGTCCGGCACCGCGGGCTCCAGGTTCGCGACCTGCCGGTCGAACTCGGTCGTCGCGTCGATCGTCATCGGCTCGCTCGTCAAGCAGGTCTCCTTCAGGGTCGGCACGCCACGACGGCGCTCACGGGGGGAAATTTATGTCAGACACATGAATGTGTCAACACTAAATTTAGGACGACTCTGGTTGCGTGGGAGTGCGGCGTTCAGTCGACGGTGAAGCAGCCCGCGTCCCGCAGGCGGAGGGCGAACTCGGCGACCCGGTCGTCCGCGATCCGGGACGTGTACCGGGCGTTCGGGTTGCCGGGGACGGGCGTCGTCCAGCCGTCCGCGGACCGCTGCGAGGACGGGTAGGCCGCCGACAGTTCGGCCACGGTCGAGCCGACGCCGATCCCCTCGGGAGTGCGGAGGCCCGCGCCGCCGAAGACGGCGACGACACCCGAGCGGGGCGAGACGTGCACGGTCGCCGCCGCGCCCCGCGCGTCCGCGACGTCGTAGACGCGGCAGTCCCCGGCGGTGTGCGGCCGGGGGCGCGCCCGCCCGGACGCCTCCAGCCGCTCGGCCGTCATGCCGAGCTCGACGTCGCCGAAGCCGTCCGGGCCGAGGCGGGTGCCGCCGTGCGGCGGCGTCCGGTGCGTGGACGCGCCCGGCGACGGCCACGAGCCCGCCGGTCCCGGGGAGTGCGTCGGCGCAGGGGACGAACGGGTCGGCGACGGGGCCTCGCGCGCCGGCGTCGCGGACGGGTGCGTGGGGGACGGCCGGGGCGGCGCGGGGGCGGAGGCGGTCCCGGACGCCTCCGGGGACGCCGCCACGCGGCGGACCGGCTCGTCCCCGCCGGCCGTCCCGACGAACACGGCGACGACCACCGCGACGACGACGGCCGAGACCGCGAGGGCCGCCTTCGCGCCGACCGGCGTTCCCCCGCCCGACGCCCCGCCCGACGCCCCGGCCGCGTCCGGCCCCGCCTCCCGAACGAGCGTCGCGGCGACATCCGGGTCGGGCGACTCCACCGCGACGGGGTCCCCGCCCGCGGGGTCAGCCCCGGCAGGGCCGGTCACGGTCGGGTCCACGCCGATCGGGTCGGCCCCGCCCAAGTCGGCCCCGCCCAAGTCGGCCGCGACCGAGTCGGCCCCCGCCGGGTCCCCGCCGAACACGTCCGCGCTGAACGCGTCCGCGCCGAACGGGTCTGCCTCAGCCGCCTCGCCCCAACTCGCATCGACCCAACCCGCGTCGCCCCCGCCGAGATCGGCGCCGCCCAGGTCGTTGGGGTCGGGGACGGAGCCGTCCGGGGCGGCCGCGGCGGCGAGGGGGAAGGCGGGGGCGAGGGCTGCGGCGGCGACGGCGAGGGCGCGGGCGGCGCGGTCCTCCCAGCCGGGGCCGTACGCGCGGGCGGCGGCCTCCTCTAGTTCGGCGGCGAACGCGGCGGCGCCGGGCGGCCGGTCGGCGGGCGACTTCGCGAGGCCCCGGACGACGAGGGCTCGCAGCGGCGCGGGGACGTCGTGCGCGGGCACCGGCTCGCGGACGTGCGCCGCCATGAGGTCGGGTCCGGTGCGGGCCGCGTAGGGGCGGTGGCCGGTGACGCACTCGTAGAAGACGCAGGCGGCGGCGTAGACGTCGGCGGCGGGGGTCGCGGGTTCGCCGCGCCACTGTTCGGGCGCCATGTAGGCGGGGGTGCCGACGCGGCCGCCGTGCCCGGCGCGGGCGGCGACGCCGAAGTCGATGAGCTTGCTGAGCCCGTCGGCGCGGACGACGACGTTCGCGGGCTTGTAGTCGCGGTGGACGACGCCGGCGGCGTGGGCGGCGGCGAGGCCGAGCAGCGATCCCTTCAGCAGCAGGAGGGACGCCTCGGGGGTGAGGGCGCCGCGGTCGGCGAGGACGCGCTTGAGGGCGACGCCGTCGACGACCTCCATCACGATCGCGGCGCCGGTCGCGTCCTCGAACAGGCGGTACAGGCGCGCGACGTTGGGGTGGCGGACGCGGGCGAGCATCCTGGCCTCGTGCCGGAACACCTCCCGCGCGGCGGGGTCGGAGCCGGGCGCCAGGTACTTGATCGCGACCGGGGGGCCGCCGGTCACGTGCCGGGCCAGGACGACCCGGCCCTGCGTCCCGCGTCCCAGTTCGCGCACTTCGCGAAAGCCCGAGATACCCCAGCTCATCGCGGTCGCCTCCTTAGTCGGCCACCTTGTGGGACGCCGGAATGCCGCGCCCGGTTCGGCCGCGCATCGGCGCAGTGCGAAGAAATGCCTGTTCGGTGTCATTGCGCCGCCATATGCTGGGCGGGTTCGCGGGTTCGCGGATTCGGGAGGACGGGTTGTCGCATTTCACGAGGGTGCGGACACGGTTCGCCGACGGGACGGTGCCGCGGCGCGCGCCGGCGGGCATGGGCCGCGAGGCCCGGCCGGTGGGCCCGGGCGTGCGCGGCCGGGCCGGGCGGCACGCGAACGCGGAGTTCGAGGTCTGCCCGGACGGCGGCGAGCACGAGACCGGGTTCGTGAATGGCGCGAACGGCTACGAGGCCGTCGCCGATTCGACGCTGCGGAAGCGCGGGTTCGAGGTCTATTCCGGCAATACGGAGAAGTCCGGGGACATCAGGGTCGTCCTCCGGCGGGCGGGGGCGTGATGGACGAGACCGTCGAGGTGACGATCAAGCCGGACGGCAAGGTCGAGATCCATGTGACCGGGGTCGACGGCATGGCCTGCCTGGAGACCACCGAGGAGCTCGTGCGGATGCTCGGCGGCGAGGTCGAGGCGCAGGAGCTGACGGCGGAGGCGTACAACGAGACCGGGGAAGAGCAGCAGGACCGGTTGTGGCACTGACGTGGCGGGTGCACGCCACGCTGTCACGGAGCGCCGCGAACGGGCCGGGGACCCGGTTCGTGGTCTGGGCGCAGGGCTGCACGCTCGGCTGCCCGGGGTGCTTCAACCCCGAGACGCACGGGCCGGGCGGGGACGTCCGGACGGTCGAGGACGTCGCGGCCGAGGCGCTCGGGACGTCCGGGATCGACGGGGTCACGGTGAGCGGCGGCGAGCCGCTGGAGCAGCCGGAGGCGCTGCGGGAGTTCTGCGGGCGGGTGCGGCCGTCCGGTCTCGGGATCGTGGTGCTGACGGGTTTCGCGCGGCGTGAGATCGAGGCGGACCCGGCGCTGTCGGCGGCCGTCGAGACGGCCGACATGGTGATCGCGGGACGGTACAACGCGCGGCTGCGGATCGGCACCGGGCTCCGCGGGTCGTCCAACAAGGAGTACTGGGCGATCACGGACCGGTACGGGCCGGAGGACTTCGCCGGGGTTCCGGAGAGCGAGATCGTCATCTCCGCGGACGGGACGATCTCGGTCACCGGCATGCACGCTTGGGAACAACGATGAGCGCCGAGGAGACCGATGAGCGTCCATGATGATCTGAACCTGTACCTGCGGGCGCGGGTGCCGATGATCGTCCTGGTGACGGTGGAGGAGCAGCGCGCGCTGGAGGTCCTCAACGAGGTGCGGGTCGGCCGGGACGCGTCCGCGAAGTCCGACCTCGTGATGTGGGACGTCGCGCGGGGGCTGGTGTCGCGGGACGGGCGGCCGATGCCGACGGCGCCGACGCCGGACGCGGCCCTCGACAAGATCGCGGAGTTGACCCGCGACAGCCCGAACCGCAAGGACCTCTACGTCCTGAAGGACTTCCACGAGTTCTGGCACAAGAGCCCGGCGGTGAAGCGGAAGCTGCGCAACCTCGCGCACAGCCTGGTGTCGACGTACGCGTCGCTGGTCGTGACGACGCACTCGGCGGACGTCCCGGCCGAGCTGGGCGACGACGTGGTCGTCCTCGACATGCCGCTGCCGGACCTGTGGGAGCTGCGCGCGGACCTGGACGAGCTGATCCGGCAGACGCGGGTGGAGTGCGACCTGACGCACCACGGCCGGTGGCGGCTGGCGCAGGCGGCGCTGGGGCTGACGGCGACGCAGGCGCGGCGGGCGTTCTCCAAGGCGATCGTCCGGGACAAGGTGCTGGACGAGCTGGACATCCCGGCGGTGCTGGAGGAGAAGAAGGCGGTCATCCGGTCGTCGCAGGCCCTGGAGTACTACAGCTCGGAGGAGACGCTCGACGACGTCGGCGGGCTGGAGCTGCTCAAGGAGTGGCTGACGCTGCGGGAGAGCGCGTTCGGGGAGGACGCCGCGAAGTTCGGGCTGCCGGCGCCGAAGGGGATGGCGCTGATCGGGATCCCGGGGACCGGCAAGAGCCTCACCGCGAAGATGATCAGCGGGTTGTGGCGGCTGCCGCTGCTGCGGCTGGACGTCGGCGCGCTGTTCGGCTCGCTGGTGGGCGAATCGGAGGAGCGGCTCCGGCTCGCGCTGAAGATCACCGAGACGGTGTCGCCGTGCGTGCTGTGGATCGACGAGCTGGAGAAGTCGATGGCGTCCGGCGGGCTGGACGGCGGCACGTCGCAGCGGGTGTTCGGCACGATCCTGACGTGGATGCAGGAGAAGACGTCGCCGGTGTTCGTGGTGGCGACCGCGAACGACGTGGGGGCGCTGCCGCCGGAGACGCTGCGCCGCGGCCGGTTCGACGAGGTGTTCTTCCTGGACCTGCCGACCGACAGTGAGCGCCGCGAGATCCTGAACGTCCATCTGCGCAAGCGGCTGCGGGACCCGGCGGCGTTCGACGTGATGCGGCTGGCGCGGCTGTCGGACGGGTACGTCGGCGCGGAGATCGAGCAGGCGATCGTCGACGCGCTGTACCGGGCGTTCGCGGACGGCCCGCGCGACATCACGACCGAGGACGTCGCGGCGGCGATCGAACGGCTCGTCCCGCTGAGCCGGTCGCAGCGCGAGCGCATCGAGGACCTGCGGTCGTGGCTGCGGGATGGGCGGGCGCAGTCGGCGTCGTTCGCGGAGGCGTCCCAGGCGGCGGAGCACCAGGTGCGGCTGGAACTGGCATGAGGCCGCGGGCCGACCGGTGGGCCGGGGCGTCCGCCGGGCGGTCGCCGCGCGGCCGGTGGGCGGAGCGGCGGCTGTTCGCGGCGGCGCGGAAGCGCGATCCGGCGGTGCGGCACGCCGTCGCGTCGGTGGCGGCGACGCCGGGGCACCGGCTGGCCGAGCGCGCGCGGGAGACGGTCGCGCTGTGGTGGGCGCAGACCCGCGACCCGCTGATGCGGCGGTTCGTGCTGGACCTGGGGGCCGTCGCGGCGTCGCCGCCCGCGCGGCAATGGACGCTCGCGCTGCTCGGGCGGCTCGGCACGGACCTGACGGCGGCGGAGACGGGTCCCGTGCCGGGCATGCTCGCCGATCCCGATCCGGACGTGCGGGCGCGGGCGGAGGAGTTCTGCCGGGAGGCGTCCGGCGACACGCTGCACACCCTGTGGACGCTCGACACCGGGCCGGGCACGCCGCTGCGGGGGCTGCTGCTGCGCCACGGCGAGCCCCCGCCGTCCGGTCCGCTGAACCGGCTGTGGGAAGAGTGGCTCCACCGCCCGGACGAGCGGCTGTGGGCGGCGCTGTCGCGGTGGGGGCGCCCGGCGACCGGGGGCGGTGTCGAGGGCCTCAGCGTCGTCGCGGTCGGCTCGGCCCCGGACGTCCTGCGCGAACCCCGGTACCGGGCGGCGCTGATCGAGGCGCTCGCGCTGGGCGACCACCCGCTCCGCGGCATCGCCGAGGACCGGCTCGCGAACCTGCGCGACCCGGCTCTCACCGACGAACTGTGCGCGGCCGCGCTGGAGGACGACGGGCTCGCCCGGATCTGCAGGAAGCACCGTCTCGCGCCCGCCGACCCGGTGCGGCGTGCGGCGTTCTTCCTGCTCACCGGGCAGCCGGAGCAGTACCGCGCGCTGGACCCGGACGGGAGCCTGCTCGGCCTCGCGTACGCGTCGGCGCCGCCCGCGGGACGCGGCCGGCTGCAGCGGGCGATGCTGACGGCGGGCGACCTCGATCTCGTCCGCGTCATCGTGGGGCACGACCGCCGGGCCCGCATCCCGGAGATGCCGCCGGAGGAGATCCGGTACCTCGCCGAGCGGCTCGCCGAACGCCGCGACTGGGACGGCCTGTGGGCGCTCGTCCAGGACGTCGCCATCGCGACGGGCGCGGACCTGTGCGGCCTGTTCGACGGCTGGGCGCCGCGCGGCGCGGACGACCGCCGCGTGTTCGAGCTGTACCGGGCGGCGGACCCGGCCGCGACGGCGCGCGCCGTCGCGCGTCTCGCGGCGTCCGAGGGGCGGGCGGCGCCCCGGGCGCGGCTGCGGTTCCGGGGGCGCGTCAACGACGTGTCGTTCTCCCCCGGCCGGGACGGCCCGTTCCTGGCCGTCGCGGGCACGAACCGGGTCGTGGGGGTCTTCGACCTGCGGTCGGCGGAACTCGCCGAGCGTTACGCCGGCTTCGGCGCGTCCGTCGGCCGCGTCCTGCACACGGGGGACGGCGTGGTCGCCGCCGAGCGCACCAACCGCGTCGACCGCGACTGCCGGGTGGTGCGCTGCGCGGACGGCGGGACGCGCGTCCTGCACACGGCGCGCGGTTCGGTCACCGCGCTGACCGGCACCGGCGACGGCGGCTTCGTCGCGGGCACCCGCGCCGGGGAGCTGCTGCGGGGGGCGCCGGACGGCGGCCCCGTCGCGGAGCTGCCCGCCCGCCGGTTCCGGCTGTCGCGCTCGTCCTGGCCGCGTTCGGTGGCCGCGCATCCGTCGGGGCGGATCGCCGTGCTGGGCCGCCACCTCGTCGTCGCCGACCCCGGCGCCGACGACCTCCCCCTGATCGACTACGAGCCGCCGGCGGCGTGGCCGGCGTTCGTCGACGAGTCCGGGATCGTCTGCGCCGAGCGCGGCGGGACGGTGCGGCTGCTGCGGTCGAACACGCCGTACTCGACGGTGCTCGCACAGCGGGGCGCGGTGCACGTCGACGCCGGTGTCCGCGGGCTCGGCGCGCTGCCCGGCACCGGCGAGAGCGTCCTCGTGGACGGGACCGGCGACCTGCACGTGCTGGACGCGGGGGCATCGGCGCGCACGACCGTCCACCGCGCGCCGGAGCCGTGCGCCCCGACGAGCGTGACCGTGTCGCCGGACGGCGGCTTCCTCGCGGTCGGCGACGCCGCCGGGCACACCGACCTGTTCGACCTGCGCGTCCGGGAGCTGCCGCGGCTCGTCGCGCGCCCGGTGGCGGCCCTGCTCCCCCGGCATCTCGGCATCGTCGCGACGGCGCGCGCCGTGCCGGGGCTGGACCGGGGGTCCGCGGACGCGCTGCGGCTGCTGGAGGCGTGCCTGGAGCACCGGTTCCGGTTCGACGTCGAGCTCGGGGACGCCGTCCGGCTGTCCGCGGGCGAGTTCGACATCAGCCTCTGAGGAGCGGCGATGGTGGACGCGCGACGGCGGGAGCGGCGGGCGGTCCGGCGACGGCGGCGGCGTCGCGAGGTGCGGGGCGAACCGGGGGCCGCCGCCGGGCACCGTAAGTCCCCGGCCGCCGGCGAGCACGGCATCGGCCTGTGAGGGGACGGTCATGCGACGATCGGGAACCGAGCGGCGGATCGCCGGGAGCGCCCGGCGGGGGCGGGCCGGCGCGCGGGCGTGGCGGCGGCTCCTCGCGGACGCCGCGCGGCGCGGCGGGGAGGCGCGGGACGGCGTGGTCCGGGTCGCGCGGACGCCGGAGCATCCGCGGTGCGGCCACGCCCGCGCGCACGTCGCGCGCTGGTGGGTCGACACGCGCGACCCGGAGCTGCGCCGGGCGGTGCTCGACACCGGGGCGACCGCCCTCGCGCCTCCCGGACGGCTCGTCACGCAGGCGCTCCTGGGGCGGACGGGCGGCTGGGGCGAGCACGCCGTGCCCTGGGTGCCCGGGCTGCTCGGCGACGAGGACCCCGCCGTGCGGGAGGGCGCGGCCGCGTTCTGCGGCGGGGCCCGGGGCGCCGTCCTCGATGCGCTGTGGGACCTCGACACCGGTCCGGGGACGCCGCTGCGGGACGCGCTCCTGGCCAACCCGGCGCCCGCGCCGTACCCGGAGCTGGACGCGCTGTGGGAGGAGTGCGCCCGGGGTGCGCCGGGCCCGCTGCGGGACGCGCTGCTGCGGTGGGGGCGCTCGGCGGCGGGGGCGCCGCTCGCGGCGGTGACCGCCCTGGCGGTGGGCAGGCACGGTTCCCACGGCGTTCCCGTGCTCGCCGCCGCGCTGCTCGAGGACCACGCCGTCGCGGACCTCGCCGCGGAGCAGGCGATCGCGCGCGGCGACCAGGCGGTCATCGACGCGGCGTGCGAGCTGGCGATCCGGGACCCGGAGCGCGCGGAGCGGTGCCGCACGCGCGGGCTCGTCCCCCGGGATCCGGTCCGGCGCGCGTGGCTGTTCGCCCTCACCGGCCAGGGCGGGCAGCGGCGCGCGCTGGATCCGGACGGGTCGCTGTTCGCGCTCGCCTACGCGGCGGCGCCGCCGGACGAGCGCGCCCGCGCCCGGGGGGCGCTGCTCGCCGCCGGGGACCTCGACCTCGTCCGGACGATCGTGGCCGGTGAGCGCCGCGCCCACGTCACGGACATGTCGGGCGAGGAGCTCGGGTACTTCGGCGAGCGGCTCGCCGAGCGCCGCGCATGGGACGACCTGTGGGCGCTCGTCCGGGACGTCCCCCTCGAGCGGGGCGCCGCGCTGGTGCCCCTGTTCGGCGGCTGGCGGCCGCGCGACGAGGACGGCCGGCGCCTGTTCGAGCTGTACCGGGGCGTCACCCCGGAGACCGTCCGCGCCGCGCTCGAGCGTTTCCGCGCCGGGCCCGCGGCGCGGCCTCCCAGGACGGTGTTCCGGATGCCCGCGGGGATCCACCATCTGTCGTTCTCCCCCGAAGGGTGTCCCGGCGCGCCGGACGGCCCGCTGCTCGCCGTCGCGTGCCTCGACCGGACCGTCCGCGTCCTGGATCCGCGCACCGGCCGGGACGTCCGGCGGCACGGGGGGTTCGGCGCCGCCGGCCGCGTGCTGCTCCTCGGGGACGGGACGGTGCTGGTCGGCACGGGCGGCGGCGCGGGCCCGCACCGGCTGTTCCGCTGCGCCCCCGGCGGCGCCCGGACCGCGCATCCGGTCGAGGGCGCCGTCACCTCGCTCACCCGCACCGGCGGCGGGGGACACGGCGACGGGGGACACGGCGAGGGGGAACACGGCGACGGCGGGGGGTTCGCCGCCGTGACCGCCGCCGGGGAGCTGCTGCGCGGCGGGCCGGACGGCCGGGACGTCACGGTGCGGAGCCTCGCCGGGTTCGGGCTCGACCCGCGGCTGCGGCCCCGCGTGGTGGCCGCGCACCCGGACACGCCCCGGCTCGCGGTCGTCGACCGGGCGGTGCACCTGTTCGACCCGGCGGGCGGGGCCGCCGAGGTCCTCCATCCCGCCGAACGGCCGGTCCGCGCCGCGTACGTCGACGCGGACACCGTCGCGTGCGCCGAACGGAACGGGTCGGTGACGTTCCTGCCGGCCGGGGGCGGCGCGGAACGCACGGTGCTGCGATGCGACGACGGCTGCGCGGGCCTGGCGACGGTCCACCGCGGCGTCGCGGCCGCCGACATCCACGGCCGGCTGTACCTCCTCGACGCCGACCGGCCGGGCGCCGGGGGTGCGGCGCCGCCCGTCGAGTCCCGGCCCGGGACCACCTGCGTCGTGGCGTCGCCCTCCGGGTCGCTGGTCGCGACCGGGCACGTCTACGGCGAGCTCGCCGTGTTCGACATGCGGCTCCGGGAACTGTGCGGCGTCCTCGGGCGACCGCTCGCGGAACTCCTGCCGCGCCACGCCGACCTCGCCGCGGCCGCGCCGGCGCGGGCCGCGGACCCGCAGGTGCGGGCGCTGCTGGACCTCTTCCGCGCGGCCCTGGAGCACCGCTTCCGCTTCGACGTCGAGGTGGGCGACGCCGTCCGGTTCGCGGGCGGCGAGCACGACATCGGCCTGTGAGGGGCATCGGCCCGTGAGAGGAGCGAGGAGACGGTGACGCGGCGGACGGACGAGGACAGGCGGGTGATCGCGAGCGGGCGGCGCGGCCCCTGGGGCGCCCGCGCGGCGAAACGGCTGTTCGCGGACGCCGGGGACGGCGCGGCGGGCGCGCGCGAGGCCGTCGTCCGGATCGCGCGGACGCCCGGGCACCGGCTGTGCGACCGCGCGCGGGAGCGGGTCGCGGCGTGGTGGGTCCGGACGCGCGACCCCGCGCTGCGCGCGGCCGTCCTGGAGACGGCGGCCGCCGGCGGCCTGCGGGCCGCCCGCCGCGTGACGCTCGCGCTCCACGACCGGCTCGGCGGCGCGTGGCGGGAGGCGGACGCCGGGCGGGCGGCGGAGCTGCTCGCCGACCCCGACCCGGACGTGCGGGCGCACGCCGCCGCGTTCTGCCGGGGCGCGGCCGGGCCGATGCTGCACGCCCTGTGGGCGGCCGACACCGGGCCGGGGACACCGCTGCGCGGTGCCCTCCTCGCGAACGGTGCGCCGCCGCCCGGCCCGGTGCTGGACGCCCTGTGGCGGGCGTGGCTGCGCGACCCGGACGACGAGGCGGGCGCCGCGCTGCTGCGGTGGCGGCGCCCGGCCGAGGACCCGTGGCTCGCCCCGTCGAGCGTCGTCGCGCTGGAGACGGACGCGGTGATCCTGCGGCGGACGCCCTACCGGGAGGCGCTTCTGGACGCGCTCGCCCTGCGGGACCACCCGCTGCGGGACATCGCCGCCGCCCGGTTCCGCGCGGTGCACGACCGTCCGCTCGTCGAGGAGCTGTGCGGGCGCGCCGTGGCGGACCCCGCGCTCGCGGCGTTCTGCGCCGAGCACCGGTTCGCGCCCGCGGACCCGGTGGCGCGGGCCGCGTTCTTCCTGCTCACCGGGCAGCCGCGGCAGTACCGGGCGCTCGATCCGGACGGGAGCCTGCTGTCGCTCGCGTACCTGTCGCGCCCGGACGACGAGCGGGCGCGGCTGCGGACGGCGATGCTCGCGGAGGGCGAACTCGACCTCGTCCGCGTCATCGTCGGCGAGGACCGGCGCGGCCGCGTCCGCGACCTGTCCGCCGACGAGACCCGCTACCTCGCCGAGCAGCTCGCGCACCGCCGCGCCTGGGGCGACCTGTGGTCGCTGGTGAAGGACGTGCCGATCGCGACGGGCGCCGCGCTGTTCCGGCTGTTCGAGGACTGGACGCCCGGCGGCGACGACGAACGCCGACTCTTCGCCCTGTTCCGCGCGGCCGATCTGACGGCCGTCGCGTCCGGCCTGGACGAGGGCGGCGACACGGTGTGGACGGCCGCCCGGCGGGCCCGGCTGCGGTTCCGGCACAGCGTCGACGACATCTCGTTCTCCCCCGACGGCCCGTTCCTCGCCGTCGCGGGACGGGCGGGCGTCGCGGGCGTGTTCGACCTGCGCACCGCCCGCCTCGTCGAGCGGTACGACTGGTTCGACTCCCCGGTCGGGACCGTCCTGCACGTGGGGAACGGCGTCGTCCTCGCCGGTGAGCGGGGCCGTCACGGGGCGGGGCCGTGCCGCGTGGTGCGCTGCGCCGCCGGGGCCGACCGGACCCTGCACACCTCCCTCGGCTCCATCACCTCCCTCGCGCTGACCGGCGACGGGACGTTCGCGGGCGGCACCCGCGACGGGGACCTGCTGCTCGGCGACGCCGACGGCCCGGTGCGGGTCCGGCCGATCACCGAGTTCGGGCTGGGGCGGCGGCAGTGGCCGCGGCGGATCATCGCGCACCGCGGGTCGGGGCGGCTCGCGCTGCTCGGCCGCTCGGTGCACCTGATCGACCCGGCGACCGGCCATTCCGTCGGCGCCCACCCGGGACGGACGGTCGGCGAGGTCGGGTTCGCCGACGCCGACACGGTCGCGTGCGCCGACACGCGGGGCTGGACGGTCCTGCTGCGGGTGGCGGACGGGCGGCGCGTCTCCCCCCGGAACGCGCAGATCCGCGGCTGCGCGGGCCTCGGCGTCCTGCCCCGCTCCGGCGAGCTCGTCATCGCCGACCGGACCGGCGACCTGCACTTCCTGACCGGTGCGACGCTCGACGCCGTCGACGTCCACCGGACGCCGTCCGGCGAGCGGCCGACCGGGCTGACCGTGTCGCCCGGCGGCGAGTTCCTCGCGGCCGGGTACGGCGACGGCCGCGTCGACCTGTACGACCTGCGGCTGCGCGAGGTGCCCGGGCTCGTCCCGCGCCCCATCGCCGACCTCGTCCCGCGCGACCTCGGCGCCGTGGGCGCGGCGCTGGCGGACCCCGCGGTCGCCGGGCGGGACCGGGCCGTCCTCGAACTCCTCGACGCGTCCCTGGCCCACCGTTTCCGGTTCGACGTCGCGCTGGGCGAGGCCGTCGAACTGACCGGCGGCGAGCACGACATCAGCCTGTGAGTCAACGGCGTAAGGGGCGGCGCGGGAGAGGAGATCACGGAAGAATGCGGAGGAGACCTGTGGGAGGGGGACGATGACGACCCGTATCGGCATCGACTTCGGCACCGCCAACACCGTCGTCGCGGGCTGGGACCACGACCTGGACCGCGGGGAGCCGATCCCGCTGCCCGGTCTCGACCTGCGGCGGGAGGGGACGCGGGGCGTCGACCAGCGGGTCGTGCCGTCCCGGATCGCGTTCTCCGGCGGCGGCGACCGGCGATGGATCGGCGCGCAGGTGACGCCGGAGATCGCGGACGACCCGGAGAACGCGGCGTTCCAGTCGACGAAGAGCGCGGTGACCGGGCGGGCGGTGGACATCCCGCGGCGGCTCGGCGGCGACCGGACGGTCACCGCGCGGCAGGCGGCGACCCGCTTCCTGTCGGACGTGATGGCGGCCGCGACCCTCGCCGTCGACTCCGGCGACCTGGAGATCGTCGCGACCGCGCCCGTCGAGTCGTTCGACACCTACCGGGACTGGCTCGTCCGGGAGGTCGGCGAGGAGGCGGGCGGCGCGGCGCGGCTGCGCGTGGTGGACGAGGCGACGGCCGCGGCGGTCGGGTACAGCGCGCGGCTGAACCCCGGGGACGTGTTCCTGGTGTTCGACTTCGGCGCCGGGACCCTCGACACGTCCGTGGTGAAGGTGCTGAACCCGTCGAACGCGACCGCGGGCGCGTCCGTCCGGACGATCGCCAAGGCGGGCCTCGACCTCGGCGGCGACCACATCGACGCGCTCCTCGCCGAGCACGTCGCCGAGCGGACCGGCGTCCCGTTCGGCGACGCCGAGGAGTACAACCGGGTCTTCCGTGCGCTGCTGCGCTCGGCGGAGCGGGCGAAGGTCGCGCTGACCACGCGGGACGCGGCGAAGGTCGAGGCCGGGCGGTTCGGCATGGAGGTCACCCGGGCGGAGTTCGACGGGCTGCTGAAACGCAAGGACGTCCTCGGGCGGGTGAACCGGGCGCTGCGCAAGACCCTCGACGGCGCCGCCGCGAAGGGGTTCCCGGCCGACGAGATCTCGAAGGTGTTCCTGGTCGGCGGGACGAGCCTGATCCCGGCCGTGCAGGACGTCCTGTCCCTGCAGTTCCCGCCGGACTCGCTGCACCTCGACCGTCCCCTGGAGGCCGTCGCGGCGGGCGCGGCCGGGATCGCGGGCGGGTACGAGCTGAGCGACCACATCCAGCACGACTACGCGATCCGGCACGTCAACCGGGACACCGGCGCGTACGAGTTCGAGACGCTGGTGGAGGCGGGCACCGAGTACCCGACGCCCGAACCGGTGAAGAAGCTGACGATCAAGGCGATCCGGAACGGGCAGCGGCAGCTCGGCATCGCGGTCTACGAGCTGGCGCACGCCAGCCACCGGGAGGCGAGCTCCGACCTGGAGATCATGTTCGACGCGAACGGCGGCGCCCGCACCGTGGCCGTCACCGCCCAGCGGCTCCAGGAGCGCTCGCGGCTGTGGCTGAACGAGGACAGCCCCACGTTCCTGGAGGCCGACCCGCCCGCGGAGGCGGGCGTCGACCGGTTCCGGCTCGACTTCCGCGTGGACGCGCAGAAGCGCCTGACCGTCTCCGCCTACGACATCCTGCGCAACACCCTCGTACTCGACCGCCAACCCGTCGTCCGGCTGTCCTGAGCCGTCCTTAGGGAGGACGCCATGTCGCACTACACGAAGCTCCGCACCGCGATCACCGACCAGGACCGGCTCGTCGCCGCCCTCAACGACCTGGGGTTCGACCACGTCGAGTCGCACTCCTCCCCCACGCACCTCTACGGCTACCAGGGCGACGAGCGTCCGGAGAAGGCGGAGGTGGTCGTGCGGCGGCGGTACATCGGCGCGGCCAGCAACGACCTCGGTTTCCACCGGACGCCCGACGGCACGTTCGAAGCGATCATCAGCGGCTACGACCGGCGCAAGTACGATGCGGGATGGCTCGGCAAGGTGTCGCAGCGGTACGGGCGGCTCACCGCGATGGCGTTCGCGGAGAGCCGCGGCTTCGACGTCGCGGCCGAGGAGACCGACCGCCGGACCGGCGAGGTCAGGCTGACGCTGCGGCGCACGACGTTCTGACGGAGGACGGTTCTGAAGGACATCCTGTGGAGGTCCGCGGACAAGCTCCGCGGCTCCATGGACGCCGCCCAGTACAAGGACTTCGTGCTGGGGCTGGTGTTCCTCAAGTTCGCCTCCGGCTCCGGCGCGTTCGACGTCCCCGAGCCGGCCCGCTGGGAACGGCTCGCCGCCTCCGGGGACGGCCGGGCGCTGGACGCCGCCGCGGAGGCGCTGATGGCGGCGAACCCCGTCCTCGCCGGGGCGCTCCCGAAGATCTTCACCACCGTGGACGGGCGCCGCCTCGCCGAACTCGTCGCCCTCATCGACACCGCCCGGTTCGACGCGCCCCGCTCCGGCACGGCACGCTCCGGCACGGCACGCTCCGGCACGGCACGCTCCGAGGGGCCCGGCGACGTCCTCGGCGAGATCTACGAGTACTTCCTCGAACGGTTCGCGCGCGCCGAGGGCAAGCGCGGCGGCGAGTTCTACACGCCGTCCAGCGTGGTGAGGCTGCTCGTGGAGATCCTGGAGCCGTACCGGGGACGCGTGTACGACCCGTGCTGCGGCTCCGGCGGCATGTTCGTCCAGGCGGAGAAGTTCGTGCTGAGCCACCGGGGCCGCCGCGACGACATCGCCGTGTTCGGGCAGGAGGCCAACGAGCGGACCTGGCGGCTGGCCAGGATGAACCTCGCCGTCCACGGCATCACCGGCGACCTCCGCCGCGCCGACACGTTCCACACCGACGCCCACCCCGGGCTGCGCGCGGACTTCGTGCTCGCGAACCCGCCGTTCAACATGTCCGACTGGTACCGCCGGGAGGACGACCCCCGCTGGCGGTTCGGCGTCCCGCCCGCCGGGAACGCGAACTTCGCGTGGATCCAGCACATCCTCGCCAAGCTCGCGCCCACCGGGTCCGCGGGCGTCGTGATGGCGAACGGCTCGATGTCGTCCGCGCAGAAGGGCGAGGGCGAGATCCGGGCGGCGCTCGTGGAGGCCGACCTCGTGTCCTGCATGGTCGCGCTCCCGTCCCAGCTGTTCCGCACCACGCAGATCCCCGCGTGCCTGTGGTTCCTGACCCGCGACAAGGGCGCCCGCGCGGGACACGTGCTCTTCGTCGACGCGCGCGGCATGGGCGCCCTCGTGGACCGCACGGAACGCGTCCTGACGCCCGCCGACGTCGACCGGATCGCGGCCGCGCACCGCGCCTGGCGCGCGGGCTCCCCCGTGGACGAACCGGGCTTCGCGCGCTCGGCGTCCCTGCGGGAGATCCGCGAGCACGGGCACGTCCTCGCGCCCGGCCGCTACGTCGGGACGCCCGCCGCCGAGGCCGCCGAACCCGCCGCCGACCGCATCGAGCGGCTCACCAAGGAACTCCTCGCCTGCCTGGACGAGTCGGCCCGCCTCGACGCGGTCGTCCGCGCCCGGCTGGACGGATCGCGGGACCCGGATGGCTGACGTCGTCCCCCTCGGCGACCTCGTCGACCTGGCGAACGGGAAGGCGCGGCCCGCCCCCGGGACCGCGTACCGCACGTACGGGTCGAACGGCGTCATCGGGACGTCCGGCCGGTTCAACGCGGAGGCCGGCACGGTCGTCGTCGGGCGCGTCGGAACGTACTGCGGCGCCGTCCACTACAGCCCGGACCGCTGCTGGGTCACCGACAACGCGATCATCGTCACGCCCAAGGACGGCGTGAACCCCCGCTACGTCCACTACCTGCTCAAGGCCCTCGACCTGAACCGGTACCGGCTCGGCTCCGGCCAGCCGCTGCTCACGCAGCGCATCCTGACCGGCCTGCCGGTGCCGCGCGTCTCACGGGCCGAGCAGGACGCCGCCGCGGACGTCCTGGGCGCCCTCGACGACAAGATCGCGGTGAACGGCCGGCTCGCCGCGCTCGCCGACGGGCTCGTCCGCGCGGCGTACGACGAGGCGGCGGCCGCGGCGCGCGCGTCCGTCCGCGTCGACGCGCTCGGGACGCTCGTCCGCGACCTCGTCCCGGCGTCCCGCATCGCGCGCGGGGAACCGTACATCGCGCTCGAGCACGTCCCGCGCCGCCACATGTGGCTCACCACGTGGACGGACGCCGCCGGCGTCCGCAGCGGCAAGGCGCGCTTCGCCGCCGGCGACGTCCTGTTCGGCAAGCTCCGCCCGTACTTCCACAAGGTCGGCCTCGCGTTCGTGGACGGCGTCGCGTCCACCGACATCCTCGTCGTCCGTCCCGCGGCGGACGCGCACCGGGCGTGGCTCCTCGCGACCCTGGCGAGCGACGGCGTCGTCGCGCACGCGGCGGCCGTCGGCGACGGCACCCGGATGCCCCGCGCCGCCTGGCCCGACCTGGCCCGCCACGAGGTGCCCTGGCCCGGCGACGCCGCCGCCCGCCGCTTCGCCGCCGCGGTCGACCCGCTCGCACGCCGCGCCGTCGCCGCCGCCGCCGAGTCGAGGGTCCTGGCCGCCCTCCGCGACGCCCGCCTGCCCGGCCTCGTCGCCGGCGCGGACGTCCCGTCCCCCGCGTGATCGCGGGCGACGGGACGTCACGGTTCGCGGAGCGGGGCGTCAGTTCTTCGGCGTCGACCGTCCCGGCTCGGGCGGGCTCGCGGGCGAGTTACGCTCCAGGTAGCGCCAGAGCGCGTCGCCGCCGTTGTAGAGGCTGCGGTCCTGCCGCTTCGCGTCGAACAGCGCGGTGAACCCGGGCGTGGCGTTCTTGGCGAAGAAGTTGTTCGCCAGGGTCGCGATCCGGTAGGTCGCGTGCGCCCTGACGGGCCGCTTTCCGATCCGGACGTCCCGCAGGTCGATCCGCTCGCCCACCGGCTTCGACGGGTCGAAGGCGTACCGGACGTTGCCGGAGACGGCCATCGGCCGGTACGTCACCGTCCCGTCGGCGGTGCGCTGCCACTGGCTCTCCAGCAGCGCGTCGAGCTGCCGGCCGGTGACGTCGCCCCGGACGAGCCCGACCCCGATGCCGCCGTCGTACACCGTCCCCAGCGCCACCTCGGAGAACAGCACCCGCCCGGGCGCGTCGGCGGGGTCGGCGGGGTCCGGCGCGTACCGGACGTCGCGGCGCAGGATGCCCGGCATCGCGACCGCGAGGTCGGCGCGCCCGTCCCGGTTCGCGGCCCAGTGGAAGGCGTCGGCGGTCAGGTTGTAGAGGCTCGACTCGCCGCCCTCCCCCGGTTCCCGCGTCAGGTCGCCGGTGACCGTCGCCACCGGCGTGCCGCCCCGCTCCACGGCCTTCTTCCGCCAGTAGTCGGCGATCTCCAGCGTCCTCGGGTCGGGCGGGACGTCCTGGGTGTTGGCGTGGTTGACCGAGGTCGTCCGGTCGCGCAGCACCTCACCGGTCCGCGGGTCGAGCCGCAGGTCGATCTCGTTGATCAGCCGGCCGTGATTCGCCGCCTCCACCACCGGGCGCGGGTTCCCCGCCGGGTCGGGCAGCATGCAGTTGACGAGTGCGTGCCAGTGCCCGGTGACGATCGCGTCGACGTCCGGGGTGATCCGGGCGTTGTACTCCACCATCGGGCCCGACGGGTCGACGCACTCGTCGTACCCCGCGCCGTTCCGCTGCGAGAACCCCTCGTGGACGACCGCCACGATCGCCCGCACGCCCTTCCCGCGCAGCACCTTCGCGTACTTGTTGACGGTGTCGGCCTCGTCGATGTACTCGACCCCCTTCGGGTTGTACGACATCTGCTCCTGCGGGGTCAGCTTCGACGTGGCGAACACGAACCCGACCGGCAGCCGCCCGCCGCGCCCGTCGTCCACGTACTCCACGTGGTAGGGCGGCAGCGCGGGCCTGCCGCTGCGGTCGTGCACGAGGTTGCCGGAGAAGTAGCCGTAGTCCGCGCCCCGGAACCGGCGGCCGGTGGAGTCGGTGAAGCACAGGTCGTCGTCCGGACGCCCCTCGCAGGTGCCGTCGACCATGTGGCGCAGGAACCCGAGGCCCCGGTCCATCTCGTGGTTGCCGACGGTGGAGAAGTCGAGCCCGAGGGAGTTCAGGTACTCGATCGTCGGCTCGTTCCAGAACCAGCCGGTCTCCTTGGGCCAGCCGGTGAAGTCGTCCCCGGCGGAGAAGAGGATCGAGTTCCGCCTCCCCTCCCGCAGCCGCTTGATGTGGGTGGTGAGGTAGGCGCCGCCGCCGACCCGCTGCGCGGGCTCCCCGGCGCGTGCGCCGGGCACCGTCGTGCTGTAGTCCCCGAAGTATCCGTGCAGGTCGGTGATGGAGACGAGCTGCACCGGAACCGCCGCGCGGTCCGGCCCGGCGGCCGCCGCCGCCCCTGGGAGAGCGAGCAGCAGGGCAAGGCCGGCGACGGCCGCCAGCGCGGACCGTCTCAGCCGGGCCCCGGCCGTCGATGGGTTTGCGTGCATGGGGGAGGACTCCTGAACACCCGAGGGGACATCGCCCCGGGAGTCTCCCGCGCATCGCCGAACGCCCGATGAACGCCGGATAGGGACGACCCGGCAGGCACGTTACGGAGGTCCTTTTCTCCCACGACGGGCGCGGGCGGCGGACGGGACGCGCTCGCCCCGTCCGCCGCCCGGGGACCGGTCACCGCGGCCGGCGGGCCTCCAGGGCCTCGATGATCCGCGGGCGCATCTCCGCCGCGCTGATGACCGCGTCGACCGAGCCGACCTCGACCGCGCGCCGGATGTCGTGCACGCGGTCGAACTCGGCGGCGACCTCGCCCAGCTTCTCCGCCCGGACCGACGCCCGCAGCTCGCTCAGTTCCGCGAGCAGCGCGGCGCGCTCCGGACCGGCGGCGGACGCCGCGCGACCCTCCAGGTCCCGCACCCGCGGGTCGGCCGCGGTGCGGGCGTCCACGTCGCCGGAGAACACCACCGCGGCGGCGGGCGCCCCGCCCAGCACCGAGGCGAACGAGCCCTCCAGCGCGAACACCGTCATGTTCGGGTTCAGCGCCTTCGAGAACACCACGAACGCGCCGCCGTGGTACCGCGAGATCACGCAGAACACGATGGGGCCGCGGAAGTTCACGATGGCGCGGCCGATCTCCGCCCCGTACTCCAGTTGCAGCTTCCGCAGCGACTCCGGGGACCCGTCGAAGCCCGACAGGTTCGCCAGCACCACCAGCGGCCGGTTGCCGCTCGCCGCGTTGATCGCCCGCGCCGCCTTCTTCGACGACAGGGGGAACAGCGTGCCCGCCGTGTAGGCGTCCGGGCCGTCGGCGGGCGGGAACCCGCGCCGCGGCACCGACCGCGACTCGATGCCGAGCAGGCACACCGGCATGCCGCCGAGGTGCGCGTCCTGCACCGCCGCGGTCTCCGCGTCGGCCATGCCCGCCCAGCGTTCCAGCACCGGGTGGTCCTGGTCGGACAGGGCGCGCATCACGGTCCGGATGTCGAACGGCTTCTTGCGGTCCGGGTTCGCGTCGGTGGAGAAGATCTCGCCGACGGTCGTGAAGTCGCTGCCCTCGACGGCGTGCGGGAAGTCGGAGACGTCGCGGTCGGCGGGGTCGGTCGTCTCCGCCCGCCGCGGCCCGTCCTCGCCCGGCGCGACGTACGTGTGCGCGTAGTGCGCCATCAGGACGTCCCGCGCGGACGCCAGGTCGGGCGCCCAGTACTGCGCCTGCCCGTTCGGGCCCATCACCCGGTCGTGGCCGCCGATGCCGAAGTTGTCCTCGGCCGACACGCCGCCGGAGAAGTCGAGCGCCTGCTTGCCGGTGAGCACCATCGCCGAGTCGGGCGTCATCACGAGGACGCCCTTGGTGTGCATGAGCATCGTCGCCTCGGCGTTCCAGTACGGCTGCGCGCCGACGTTGATGCCCGCGACGACGATGTTGATCTCGCCGCCGTCCTGGGTGAACTCGACGATCCGCTTGAGCGCCGCCGCCACCCAGTCCATGTTCTCCGTGCCCGAGTCCATGGAGATCCGGGCGCCGGACGACAGCGCGTACCACTCCAGCGGCACCCGCATCCGCTCGGCCAGGTCCAGCGCGGCGATCACGCGGCGGCATTCCGGTTCCGACAGCGCGCCGAGCGACTTCGTCGGGTCGCCGAGCAGCACGACCCGCGTGACGCCCTCCGGGTACAGCGGCGTGGGCGTGCGGACGACGCCCGCGACCATCGCCGCCGTGTTGCGCCCGGCGGGCCGGTCGACGGGCACCAGCGCGTTCGCGTCGTCGAGGTCGTGCTCGACGAAGTCGCCGAGCAGGCGCGTCAGCTCGTACGGGTACACCGTGTTGCGGGCGCTGGCGCGCAGCACCTTCTGCCGGTAGCCGCCGACCGGCTCGACCGGCTCGTCGGACGGCTCCCCGACCGTCACCTGGACGCCCCCGGCGGCGTCGAACGCGATGCGCACGGCCATCTTGCTCAGCTCGCCGGTCTCCCCGTCGCGCCGCCGCCCGATGAGCAGGATCTCCTCCAGCCCGGCGCCCGCGGCCGTCGGCAGCACCCGCCCGATGATCGTCTCCAGTTCCGCCCGGGTGAGGCCGATCGGCGGCCACACGTAGACGACGATCCGGTTGGTGCCGAAGCGCTTCTTCGACGGCCGCCGCTCCCGCGCGCGGCGGATCGAGTCGAGGCAGCTCGCGATCGTGTACTCGGCCATCGGCAGGGTGACCAGCCGGCCGTCGTAATCGCGCAGCTCCGTCAGGTCCCGCACCTGCGCGAACGCGACGAGGCGATCGTCGGACGGGTTCTCCCGCGCGACCGCCTGGAAGAGGTAGACCTCCTCGTCCGACGACGGCAGCCGGGTCAGGTCGAACTCGCTCAGCCGCTCCAGCTGCATCCGCTGCGCGATGTACGGGTGCAGCCCGCGGATCAGCCGCTCCTCCGCCATGCCGTCGGCGGACGGGCGGAACGTGAAGTGGTGGTGCATCACCGCGCCGCGGCTGCCCGCGACGGTGGCGGTGATGCGGCGGACCCGGTCCGGCAGCGGGTGCGCGCCGATGACCTCGTGCAGCGCGGCCGCCATCGCGTCGAAGTCGTCCGGCTGCCCCTCCCAGGCGAGGTAGATGTCGGCGTCGACGTCCTCGTCCCCCGCCAGCTCCGCGAGGCCGCGCAGGGCGCCGCCCAGCGACTCGAAGCGGACCGCCGCCGACACCAGGCGGGAGCCCGCCCGCTCGGCGACCACGAACGTGCAGCCCGCGGCCTCGCGGGTGCGGACGCCGATGAGCCCCTTGTTCCCGTAGTACCGGCGGGTCAGCACCTCCAGCATGACCGTGTTGTCCACGTCGCCGCGGTCGAGCCGCCGCCCGAGCAGCCGCACCAGCGGCTCGGTGCTGCGCACCATCTCGGCGATCCGCTCCGCGCGGTCCGGCGCGTCGGGGTTCGCGTCCAGGTGCCGCAGGTGGCGGCGGACGTCGGCGTACACGCGGGCGCGGTTGCGGCGCAGCAGCGGCTGCGCGAACCAGGCGAACACCACGCCGCACGCGAGGTCGTACACCGCGGGGAAGCGGACCTGCGTCGCCGCGACCAGCCGCTCCAGCGCGAGCCCGACGGTCTCGCGCATCCGCTCGTCCGGCGGCGGCTCCTGCAGCCACGCGCGCAGCAGCGTCGCGACGACCGTCGCGTCGGCGGACGCCCGCTGCTGCGCGAGGAAGACGCGGAACACCGCGGACTCCAGTTCCGCCGAGCGCTCCAGGTCGGCGACGCCGTAGTGCGCGAGGGCCTTGCCGAGCCGCTCCCGGAACGCGTCCGGCAGCCCGGCCCGCTCGACGTCGAGGCTCTGCAGGTAGGCGTGGAAGTGCTCGCGGGGGCTGCGCACGTGCCCCTCGTCGCCGCCCGCCGGGCGGTCGCGGCCCAGCTCGGCGAGGTCGGCGAACACCTCGACGAGCGCCAGCTCCGCCGCCAGCGGACGGTGCCCGCCCTCGGCGGCCGCGGCGCGCGCGGCGAGGTAGTCCTCGAGCACGCGCCGCTCGTCGTGCGGGTCGACGTCGAAGCCCAGCAGGAGGCTGCGCAGGTCCTCCAGGCCGCGCGCCGCGCGCTCCCGCGCCGGGATCGTCGCGGGCGCGGCGGGCAGCTCCAGCTCGACGGCCCCGCCGACCGCGGCCTCCGCGGCCTCCGCGTCGTCCGCGAGCTGCTCCAGCCTCAGCAGCGGCGCGCCGGCCTCCACCTGGCTGCCCACCGACACGACGCATTCCTTCAGCCGCGCCTTGAACGGCGCCCGCAGCACCGTCTCCATCTTCATGCTCTCCAGCACGAGGACCGGCGCGCCCGCCTCGACCTCGGCGCCGGCCTCCAGCGGCGTGGCGACGACCAGCGCGGGCGCGGGCGAGCGGACGACGCCGCCCTCGTCCCGGCTGACCCGGTGCGGCACGCCGTCCACCTCGACCAGGTGAACGGGCCCGTGCGTCCCGGTGACCAGGCGGTACCGGGTGCCGTTGACCGTGATGCGGCCCGTGTGGCGGTCGAACCGGTCCAGTTCGACGTCGGCGGCGCGGACGCCGTCGCCCGCCTCGACACCGACGCGGAACCGGTGCGCGCCGACCCGCGCCACCCGCAGCCGGTACCCGGCGCCGCGCAGCTTCAGGTCCAGCGGCCGGCCGCTCTCGTGCCGCACCTGCGGGCGCCCGCCCGACGCCGTCGACAGCAGCCGCGCCCGTTCCGCGCGCTCCTCCTCCTCGTACACCTCGATGGCGGCGGCGACGAGCGCGACGCCCGAGTGCCGGTGCGAGACGAGCCCGCCCGCCTCCCGCACCCGGTCGATCCAGCCGGTGTCCGCGCTGCCGTCGATCACCTCGGGCCGGTGCAGCAGATCGAGGACGAAGCCCTTGTTCGTCGCGCCCCCCTCGATGATCACCGTGGTGCGCGCCATCGCCCGGCGCAGCCGGCCCAGCGCCTCGTCCCGGTCCCGGCCGTAGGCGATGATCTTCGCGATCATCGAGTCGAAGTCGGCGGGGATGGTGTCGCCCTCGGCGACGCCGGTGTCCACCCGCACGCCCGGCCCCGCGGGCAGCTCCAGCCGCGCGATGCGCCCGGGGGACGGCGCGAAGTCGCGGTCCGGGTCCTCGGCGTTCAGCCGCGCCTCGATCGCGTGCCCCCGCTCCACCGGCGGCCCGCCCTCCAGCCGTCCGCCCGACGCGACGTGCAGCTGCGCCTTCACCAGGTCGAACCCGGTGGTCGCCTCGGTGATCGGGTGCTCGACCTGCAGGCGGGTGTTGACCTCCAGGAACGCGAACATCTCGTCGCCCGGGTGGTACAGGAACTCGACGGTCGCCGCCCCCCGGTACCCGACCGCGACCGCGAGCCGCTCGGCGGACGCCTTCAGCTCGGCCGCCTGCTCGGGCCGCAGCACCGGCGACGCCGACTCCTCGATGATCTTCTGGTTGCGGCGCTGCACCGAGCAGTCCCGCACGCCGAGCGCCCACGCCGTCTCGCCGTCCGCGATGACCTGCACCTCGACGTGCCGCGCGCCGGTGACCAGCCGCTCCAGGAACACGACGCCGCTGCCGAACGCCCGCGCGGCCTCCTGGCCGGTGCGCTCGTAGGCGTCCACCAGCTCCGCCTCGTCGGCGATCATCCGAATGCCGCGGCCGCCGCCGCCCGCCGTCGCCTTCAGCATCAGCGGGTAGCCGATCTCCGAGGCCGCCGCCACCGCCGCGTCCAGGCTCTCGACCGGGCCCCGGCTCCAGGGCGCCACCGGCACCCCGACCTCCTCGGCGATCAGCTTCGCGCCGATCTTGTCGCCGAGCCGGCGCATCGCGTCCGCGCTCGGCCCGACGAACGTCACCCCGATCCGCTCGCACAGCTCCGCGAACGCCGGGTCCTCGGCGACGAACCCCCAGCCGACCCACGCGGCGTCGGCGCCGGACTCCACCAGCGCGCGCTCCAGCACGTCCAGATCGAGGTACGGGCGCGCCGACGCGGGCCCGAGGTCGTACGCCCGGTCCGCTTCGCGGACGAAACCGGCGGCACGATCGACGTCCGTGTACAGGGCGACGGTCTCGATCCGTGTCCCGGTCTCCGCGGCGATGTCCCGCACGGCGTGGATGAGCCGCATCGCGGCCTCTCCACGGTTGACGATGGCGACACGACTGAACACCTGACCGAACCCTCCTGTAGACGCGTGACACACCGGCGGCGTCAGCCTCTCGTCATTCGGCCGGTAGTTCCATGTCGCCGACGACGCATGCTGCGCCGCGAGGTTTGTGGGATTCCTCCAAACGCCCGGGAACCGAGCGCACCGCGGTGCCGGCGGGCCCCCGGACGCACGGCGGAGAGGGCCTACCCGGCCCGCGCCTCCCGGACACCTCGCCGCCCCCGCTCCACCTCGGCCTGCGCCACGGCGACCGGACACGGCGACCGGACATCGAACCACTGGAACAGATCGTTCCGTTCTGTTATCTTGGGAGAACGGAACGAGGGAGGCGCAAGTGACGTATCTGGTGACCGGCGCGACCGGCAGGGTGGGGAGCCGCATCGTCGATCGGCTCCTCGGGGACGGCCACCGGGTCCGCGCCCTGACCCGCGCACCCGGCGCCGCCGCCCTGCCTCGCGGCGTGGACGTCGTCGCGGGCGACCTCACCCGGCCGGAGACCCTGGGCGCCGCCTTCGCGGGAGTCACGGCCGCGCACCTGCTCACCTCGGCGGGAGACGACCACACCTCGCTGGAGACCGGGCCGGAGATCGCGAAGCTCGCCGTCGACGCCGGCGTCCGCCGGGTCACGCTCCTGGCCGCCGGGCAGGACGGGCCCCTGGAACGGGCCGTGCGGGCGTCCGGTCTGGAGTGGACCGAGATCCGGCCGATCGACTACATGGGGAACGCCCTCGGGTGGGCCGATTCCATCCGCGACCACCGCGCGGTGCGGGAGCCGTACGGCGGGCGGCTCACCGCCTCGGCACACGAAGCCGATGTCGCGTCGGTGTTCGCGACCCTGCTCGTCCACGGCGGTCACGCCGCGAAGACCTACCGCGTGACCGGGCCCGAGGCCCTGACCCCAGCCGCCAAGGTCGAGGCGATCGCCGCGGCGACCGGCCTCCGCGTCCGCTTCGAGAACCTCACCGACGACCAGGCCCGGGAGCAGTGGCGCGCCGAGGGCTGGCCCGAGGAAGGCATCGAGTTCATGCTCCACATGTGGGCGACGGTCCCGCCCGTCGTGGGCGAGGTGACCGACGCCGTCAAGGAGATCACCGGCAGGGAGCCGCGCGACTTCGCCGCCTGGGCCGCCGAGCACGCCGACGCGTTCCGCTGATCCCCGCCCGGTCCGGGTCGGCGCGCCGCCCCGGACCGGCCGCCGCCGTCGTCACGCACGGACCTCACGCCGGTCGTTCACCGCCGTCCGCCGAACTCCCACCCGTGGACCTCGACGTCGGCGTACCGGTCCGCCGTCAGGACGGCCCGCGCCGCGTCCCGCCCCGGCGCCCGGACCAGCGCCGCCGTCCCCAGCCAGGCGGCGCCGTCGTCCGACAGCAGCGGCCCGTACGCGACCAGGTCGTCCTTCCACCCGTCCGGCACGCCGAGGTCGGCGGCCGCACCAGAGCCGAGGCCGAGCACCAGGTACCGGTCGTCCCCGGTCCGGCCGCCGGGGAAGTCCCACATCGTGCGCCCCAGCGCGTTACGCCACCTGCGCACCAGAACGTCCCGGTACGCCCCGGCCTGGTAGCAGGGCTCGTCGAACGCGAACGCCCGGACGGCCGCCGGATCCGGCAGGTCCACGATGTGCACACTGCCGGAGAGTCCGCCGCCCTCCCCGAACGTCGGCCCGCGCGCGATCAGTTGCCGGTCGAACCGGTCCATGTAGGACCAGTGCTCCTCCAGCAACGCCTGACGAAGCCCCAGGGACCCGGGCCGATCCCGGTGGTAGCAGAAGAACTCCATCCGCCGAGTCTCCCAGCCCACGGGCCGGAACCGGCCGGACGGACGTCGCCGTCAGCGCGCAGGGAGCCGCTTGAACCGGTCCACGAGCCTCGCGAACTCGGCCACGGTGAGCACCAGATGCCCGGCGTCCGGGTCCTTCGAGTCCCGCACCCCGACGCCGTCCGCAAGTCGGCCCAGCTCAACGCACACGTCGTCGTTCGCCGAGCCGCTGTAAGAGCTCTTCCGCCACTGGACGGTCATTCCGAAACCCCGCCCTCGTGCTTGATCTCGGCGAAGATCGCAGCCAACGCCTCCCGCGTCACGGTGATGTGCCCGGCCCCGGGATCCTCAGAGTCCCGCACCCCGACGCCGTCTGAGAGGCACCCCAGCTCAACGCAGGCCTTGTCGTTCACACCACCGCTGTAGGAACTCTTACGCCACTGGACGATCATGTGTATCTCTCCAAGTACCGCTTGATCATCTGTCGGGAATCGCTCTCCGGCAGGGCATTTGCGCCGATCCGGTCAAATATATCCGCTACCTCCCTCACCTCGGGAGGCGATTCGATCAAGCGTCCGCCGCACTGAGCGCCCACATAGGCGACATCACGGGCTTCAAGCCGGATTATTTGGAGCGAACCATCAACCCCCAGAGTCCCGCCCGCCGAGAAGGGCACGATGCGCAGGATCACGCGATGCTCGTCCGCCAACTCCAGCAAGTAGCGAAGCTGACCCGCCATCACCGCGACTCCGCCGACCTCTTGCGCCAGCACGCCTTCACCCAGCAGCACCCATAGGTCGGGCGGGTCTCCCCGATCGAGGATGGCGGCCTTCCGCTCGGCCCGTTCCCGCAACTCGTCTTCGATGCCCTTCGGAGAGCCCGCCGACACGAGCGAACGCGTGTATTCCTCCGTTTGCAGGGGATGCGGGACGGCCAGCCCATGGTAGGTCTTGATCGACCTGGCTTCCTGCTCGTATGCAGAGAATTGGCCAAACCAGTCCGGATCGTGTGCCATCCGGGCATACCACAGCATTACCCGCAATAGCTCACCAGTGCCATACCTCTCATCAAGCTTCGCCAGATGCCCTTCGTGCGGACGCAGCCTTCCGGCCTCCATGTTAGAAACAGTCGACCTCGCGACATTGAGGATCCGACCACACTGGGTGAGCGACAGGCCCGCCTGCTCACGAAGAAAGCGCAGGTAGAAGGCCAGGAAGTGCCACTGAGACGTCTTGGGGTCAAGGGGCTCACGGACGATCGGCACGACCGCTCCTGTTTATGTTTGTTTACATCAACACGCCAAACGTAGGACACCTCGGTGACCCTTGCCACAGGAAATCGAAAAACGAGGCGAGGGGACGCAATGTCGATCACTGCAACCGGGGATCTGATCATCCCGCTGCTGGGGACGCCGACGGCCGTGGGGCTCGCGCGCACGCTTGCGGGCGCACGGCTAAACAAGTGGAATTGTCATCACATTTCGGACGATGCGCTTCTCATCGTCTCGGAACTGGTCACCAACGCGGCGCGGCAGACGCCGCACGAGGAGATCCGGCTTCAGGTGAGCCGGGACGCGGGCGGGATCGTCATCGCGGTGTGGGACGCGAGCCCGGAGATTCCGCAGGCGCGGCCGCTGCCGGAGGTCACCCTAGACGATCTCGACGCGCTGGACGGCGCGTTCGACGACCCGGGCGGGCGCGGGCTGCCGCTCGTCCAGGCCCTCTCGCACGCGTGCGGCGTCACGAAAGACCCCACGGGAGGGAAATGGATCTGGGCCCGGCTCAGCCCGTAGCGGCTCGCGGTGGTCGGCCGCAGTATCGGTACTGCGGTCGACCACAGCACGCTGTGCGGTCCACCCCATGGCGGCCGCCACCCTCCTGCTCGTAATTTGGGGGCCATGTTCAGGACGCCTCACAGAGACCGCGTCGCCACCGTCTCGCGCATTGGCCAGGGAGGTTCCTGATGGACGAAACGACGAACGAGCAGGACGGCAAGGGCACCGGCACGGGCCGGCCGCTCGTGGGCGCGATCCGTCTTCCGGACGGTTCCCGGGTGCGGGGCCGGGGCCTGCGCAATCCCTCCCCGTCGGGCCCCGAACCCGCCTTCGGGCTCTACCTCGGCACCGCGAAACTCCGCCGGCGGCACGAGGAGGAGCTGCGGTGGCCGCACACGTGGATCGAATGGCCCGACTTCCGGCTCCCCCGCGACCGGGACACGGCCGTCCGGGAGATTCGGAACCTGCATGAACGGGCGAGAGCGGGCGAAGCGGTGGAGGTCGCCTGCGGGGGCGGCGTCGGCCGCACCGGAACGGTCATCGCCTGCCTGGCCGTCCTGGCCGGAACCGACCCGGCGGACGCCGTCGGCTGGGCGCGCGAGCACCACCACAAGCGCGCCGTCGAGACCCCGTGGCAGCGCCGCTGGGTGCGCACCTTCCCGGTCGGCTGAGGCGGCGTCCCTCCCGGGACGGGCGAAGTTCGCAGGTCACCGGGTGGTCGTCCACGACCCGTCACGGTGCTCGGCTGCGGCGGGGACCAGTCCGTAGGGGTCGGGGTGGATCCTGCGGGAGAAGTCCAGGAGTTCGACCGTGTGCGGAGTGAGCCGGATCAGCACGAAGTCGTTCCCGGCCGGGCCGTCCGGGAAGAAGCTCTTCAGGCCGACCTCCCACCGGGCCACCCGCTCCGCCACGTCGTCGACGACTTCGGCGTCCGCTTGGAGGGAGACGTAGGCGAAGGCGGCCCGGCCTTGCCGATCAAGGGTGGACCGGGTTCTCCCGGACACGCTGATGTCCCGTGCCGACGGCGGGCTCAACCGGACGTCGCCGCGACCCGCGCCCGGATTTCCGCACGGCCCCCGATCGGGCAGGTGCCGGCGAACGGCGCACAGGTGGCGCCGGGCCGAGCGGCGGCGCGGTCAGGGCGGGAGCGCGTCAGCCGGGGGCAGCCCGATCCGTCTCTTCCGCGTACGGCTCGGCGAGAAGCCGGAGGAGTCGCCGACCGGGCTCGTCCGACACGTCCAGACTCGCCAGCAGCGCCCGGCGGGCCGCAAGCTCGCGCAGAACACGACCCGGACCGTGGCGAGACACCGTGAAGCCGTCCTCCGGGTAGACGGCGACCGCCCACAGGGGACGGCCGGCACCGTCAAGAACGAGGCCCTGCCCGTCCTGGCGCTCCATCTCCCGCCACGAGAAATCCAGGCCGACTTCCGCTGCGGCCTCACGTGCCAGGCGTTCCTCACCGCGCCACCGCTCCAGCAAGAGGTCGGCGACCGGATCAGAGGGGACATCGCCTTCCGTCAAGACCGGCTGCCAGCCGGGCCGGTAGCCGGGCATCCCGGCGTACATGTACGCCAGCAGCCGGAAGAACATGGGGCGTTGTGAGCAGTGGCTCCGGACTTCCTTGTTGACACGACACCAAGCAGCCGAGCGGCATGCGCGGGAACGCAGATACCGATCGATTGCCGGAGGCAGCGAAGGACACTCGTCCAGATTCATCTGCCCGCCGTACTTGGCATCCTCTGCTAGCTGGCGGTCGAGGAACTTCGCGATACTTTTCACCAAAGGATCCATTCATGCCGGACTCGCAGAGAAGATACGGGCATCGGCGATGCGAAGCGCCCGACCCCACGGAGGAGACCGGCCCGAGCGGTCCCCGGGCATGTGACCGTGGCCTGCTCGTCCGTCCCGTGTGGCGACGCGGTTGAGACGTGGTGCCGGGGCGGCCGACTCGCAGCATCAGGGCCCGTGTCACCGCCTCTCCGGCCGGGCACGGGAACACCGCCGAGAGCGCGCCGTCGAGACCCCGTGGGCGGCGCCGCGCGCGCTCGGGCCGGTTTCAGTCGGCGTCGTCGAGTAGCGCGTCGAGGAGGTGCCGGGAGGTCTCCAGGCGGGTGATCTCCCCGGCGATCCGCTCGCGTTCGCGCCGCAGGTCGGTGACCATCTCGGGACAGGACGCGACCGGCATATCGTCCCGGACGCAGTGCAGGAACCGGACGATGACCGCGGTGGGCAGCCCGGCGGCGAGCAGCCGGCGGATGTGCCGTACCGCGGTGACGTCGAGCGCGGAGTACTCGCGGTAGCCGTTGGGCAGGCGCCGCGGCCGCAGCAGCCCCTGCTCCTCGTAGTAGCGCAGCAGCCGGCGGCTGACTCCGGTCGCGGCGGCGAGGTCCCCGATCCGCACCGGCCCTCCCGAGCTTGACCTTCACATCGATGTGACGCCTTACCGTCCCATTCTCACTGACCGGCGAAAGGATGGGACATGTCCGGAGTGGTCATCATCGGGGCGGGGCCGGGTATCGGCCGGGCGGTCGCCCGCAGGTTCGCCCGCGCGGGCCAACCGATCGCGCTCGTCGCGCGTACCGATGCGACGCTGGAGGCGGTCGCGGCCGCGGTCGACGGGGTGCCGGTGTTCACCGCGAGGGCCGACAGTTCGGACGAGGAGGCGCTGCGCGGTGCCCTCGACCGGACGATCGCGGAGATGGGGGTCCCGGACGTCGCCGTCTACAACGCGGCCGTCGTCCGCGCCGACGCCCTGGACGAACTGCCCGCCCGCGAGCTTCTCGCGACGTACGCGGTCAACGTGGCGGGAGCGGCCGTCGCGGCCGCCCATCTGATGCCGCGGATGGCGGAACGGGGCGGCGGCACGTTCATCATCACCGGCGGGATGCCCGCGCCGAAGCCGTCGTACGCGACCCTGTCCCTGGGCAAGGCCGCCGTCCGGACGCTGGTCGCGCTGCTCGACCAGCGGTACGGGCCGTCGGGCGTGCACGCCGCGACCGTCACCGTGGACGGCCCCGTCGCGCCCGGCACGGCGTTCGATCCCGACGACATCGCCGAGCACTACTGGCGGCTGCACGAACGTCCCGAACGCGAGGTCCTGCACACCGAACGGAGCGCGCACGACATCGTCACCGGACTCCTGACGGCATGGACGGAGGCGTTCAACGAGCGCCGTGCCGCCGATCTCGCGGCGATGTTCACCGCCGACGCGCTCTTCCAGGGCATCGGTCCCGGCCCGCTCGCCGGCCCGGGCGAGATCCGCGGCTACTACGAGCGCGTCCCCGAAGGGACGACGGCCGACGCGCGGGTCCTGCGTGCCGCGCGGTCGCCCGGCGGCGCGGTCGCGGCCTTCGCGGACGTCGCGTTCAGCGCCCCCACCGGCGGCACTCGCGTGCGGCTGTCGCTGGACCTTCAACTGGAGGACGACACTTGGCGGATCCGCCACTACCACGCGGCGATCGCGAGTCCCGGCGAGCCATCGGCGAGTGCCGCGTCATGACGCCTGAAGGCGGCGTCCGCGGTCCGCGGACCGATGGGCGGGTACCGACCCGACGCGTTCTCAGATCGACGGACGGGCGCCGCGCACGAACTGTTCGACCGTGGTCTCCACGAGCCCGTCCAGCAGTTCCGGCCTGACGAGGCCGCCGTTGATGAGCGAGGCGAGGCCCTGGAGGGTCGCCAACAGGACGATCCCGATCCGCTCCGGGTCGCCCGCCTGGAGCGCCCCCTCCTCCTGCCCCTGATCGATCAGCCCGGACAGCAGCTCGAACGGCGCCCGGGCCGCCTCGGCGATCCGCGTCGCCCCCGGCCGGTGCTTGCCGGCGTACATCAGCTCCAGCAGCGCGGCGTTCTCGGTGGCGAAGCGGACGTACGCCGTCATGGCGGCCCGTACGCGGGAGGGGTAATCCTCGTCCGCGTCGGCGAGCGCGGTGCGCAGCGCCGCGTCCAGATCGGCGAACCCGTCCTCGGCGAGCGCGTCGAGCAGTGCCTGCCGGTCCGGGAAATGGCGGCGCGGCGCGGCGTGACTGACGCCGACCTCCCTGGCCAGGTCGCGCAGCGACAGCCGATCCGCGCCACGCTCCCGCAGGCTGCGCCCGGCGGCGTCGAGCAGCGCGGCGCGGAGGTTCCCGTGGTGGTAGGGCCGATCTTCGGTCACGCCTGGCATGGAGGCCACCCTAGCAAAGCAATGTTTTCCTTGACTACTTAGTAGTCACCGCCTACTTTGTAGTCCATGACAACATTCTCTGCCTCGGACGTGCCGTCCATGACGGGCCGCACGGTCGTCGTCACCGGCGCGAACAGCGGGATCGGCCGCGCCGCCGCCCGCGTCCTCGCCGCCCGGGACGCACGCGTCGTCCTCGCCGTACGCGGCCTCGCCAAGGGACGGGAGGCCGCCGCCGGGATGACCGGGCGCACCGAGGTCCGGCGGCTCGACCTCGCCGACCTCTCCTCGGTGCGCGAGTTCGCCGCCGGCCTCGCCGAACCCGTCGACGTGCTGATCAACAACGCGGGGGTGATGGTCCCTCCGTTCTCCCGTACGGCCGACGGCTTCGAGCTGCAGTTCGGCACCAACCACCTGGGGCACTTCGCGCTCACGAACCTGCTCCTGCCACGGATCCGGGCCCGGGTCGTCACCGTGTCGTCCGTCGGTCACAGGGTCGGCTCGATCGACTTCGACGACCTGAACTGGGAGCGCAGGCGGTACCGGGCGATGGCCGCGTACGCCCAGTCGAAGCTCGCCAACCTGCTGTTCACCGCGGAACTCCAGCGTCGGCTCACCGAGGTCGGCTCGCCGGTGCTCGCGACCGCCGCGCACCCCGGCACGGCGGCCACGAACCTGCTGCGAACCGACCCCCGCCGCCGCGTGCGCACCTTCGTGGAGAGGGCGGTGACCAGGGTCGTCGCCCAGAGCGACGACGACGGCGCACTGCCCACCCTGTACGCGACCGTGGCGGAGATGCCGGGCAACGGCTACGCGGGCCCGGACGGCTTCCTACAGGGACGCGGCGCCCCCACGCTCGTCGGCCGCTCGGCGAGAGCGCGGGACACCGAGGTGGCGCGCCGCCTGTGGAAGGTCTCCGAAGAACTGACCGGCGTCGCCTTCCCCCGGCACTCCCTCGAAACCACCTGACCCCGGCACCGCCCGGCCGCCCCGACCCGCCCGAACGACACGACGACCCGGAGAGCCGGGGCGGGCGTCAATGGGAGGCGGGGCGGTGGTGCAGCAGAACGGTCCGAGCGTCGAAGGTCCGCGACTCGACGAGCCGCAGATCGAGGCGCCGCTCGGGCTCGGGGAACAGGGCCTTGCCGCCACCGAGAACGACCGGATGCACGACGACCTGGTACTCGTCGATCAGGCCGTGGGCGGTGAGTTCGGCGGCCAGGGACGCGCCGCCCATCAACAGCAGGTCCTTGCCCGGCTCGGCCTTCAGCGCGGCGACCTGCTCGGCCGGGTTCGCGCCGTTGACGACCCGCGCACCGTGGCCGGGCTCCCGCAGCGTGCGCGAGAACACCACCTTGGGGGTGCGTCGCCAGACGGGGGCGAACTTGAGGTCGTGGGGGTCGTCGGAGATGGACTCGACGTTCGGCCAGTAGCCGGCCATCATCTCCCAGACCGGACGGCCGTAGAGGAAAGTGTCGGCCCGCTCCATCAGGTCGAAGGAGTAGGCCGACAGCTCCGGTCCCATGGCGGGCCAGTCGAACTCGCCGTTCGGGCCCTCGATGTAGCCGTCCAGCGAAACGTGGACGAAGTGGATGATCTGCCGCATGATCGTGCTCCTCCGGTAGGCCCCTCGCGGGGTGCGTTCACGGTGTGATCGGAGCACCGGCCGCGTTCTCGACATGCGCGGCGAAAATCGCGGACGGCGACCACGGGAACGCATGGTCGCGCCGACCGGGAACGCGCCCTTCGAGGGGCCGCGCCTCCCGGTTGCGGTCGGCCTCTTGCGCGCCGGACCGCCGAACGTCGGCGGACGTCCCTGTCAGCCGGGGGAACGGCGGTCGCAGTCGAGGACGCGCGCGGCGGGTTCGCCCAGGGACGTCCCGGGGTGGGCGCCGCACCTGGTCGCGCCGGCGACCAGGACGCCCTCGATGAGCAGGAGGAGCTGGTCGGCCGCCCGCGCGGGCCGCGGATGCCCGAGCCCGACCGGTTCCCCCTCCAGGAGCCGGTGCAGAGCTTCCCGGTACTCGCGGGTCACGGCGTGCGCCGGGTTGTCGGGGACGGCCAGGGCGAGATCGGCGGCGAGGTAGCGGCAGCCGCGGAAGCCCGGCCGGGCGGCGGTCTCGGCCAGAGCGGCGGCGGGCGCCGTCGCCTGGGCGCGCGAGCACCACCACAAGCGCGCCGTCGAGGCTCCGTGGCGGCGCCGCTGGGTCCGGGGGTCCCCCCGAGCCCATTCCGAGCTGACCGTGCCGCCCGAGGGGTCGGGGAGCGGCTCTCCCCGATGGGGGTCCTGCCTCCTGTTCAATGATCGGATGCCCCGATCCAGCTCCCGGACATCGAACCGCGCGGTCGCAGCCGCAGTCGGCCTCGGTTCGGTTCTCTTCGTCGTCGTCTACACCGTGCTCACGGGCTTGGCGAGCGTCATGGGCTCCGGCGCCGCCGCCGCGGACCTTCTCCCCCTTGTCAACGTGCTGATCTCGGCCGCCGCCGGAGCCGTCGCCGCCGCTCCCCTGTTCCTGGTCCGTTCCGCCGCTGCGGGAGCGTTCGCCGCCGCCGCTGCCGCCCTCTTCGGCTACCTCTTCGTCGGCGTCGTCGGCCTCGTCGGCATCGCCCTCATCGGCGAGCGGTCGCCCGCGCAGAACCTTGAGAAGTACTTCGGAGAGGTGTCGCTCATGACCGTCCTCGGTATGGTCGCCTGCGTGCCGGCCGCTTGCCTCGCCGCCGGGGCGGTCGGCCTCTTCCGCGCCAAGACCGCCGAACCCCGGTAGAAGCCCCTGCCCACCGGAGGGACGGCCGCTACGGCGCTCCCGGGCGGGCCTTCGGCAAGGTCGCCGTCGGCGTCTGCCCGGAGCGCCACGCGGCCCGGCCGCCGGGCGCCTCGTGCGCCCGTCGGGAACCCGGCCCCGCGCTCGCGGACGTGGCGCGCGTCACGCCGGCGCACGTCTCGCTTCGCAGTGCCCGCACGTGCCGGGCGCTCGGTCAGCTCCCCGGGACGGGCGGTAGGTCCGTGTGGACGACCGTGAAACCGCCTCGGGTCACGGGGCCGAACGGGGCGGGGGCCATGCCCGTCCCGGTATGGAGGTTCTCCGCCCATTCGCCGTTCTCGTTCTGGGTGAGGTTCATGAACTCCCAGCCGTAGCCGACGCGGTCGCGGGTGCGGCCGGGCTTGTCCTTGCCGCCGTCGTAGACGCTGAACCCGAGCCGGCGGCCGACCCAGTCCGGGCCGCCCTCGTCCACCTCGTCGATGACGGCGGTCAGGACGGCGTAGCCGGGCGCGGTCGTGAGGGAGTCGACGCGCCCGGACGCCGTGATCGTCTTGTTCAGGTCGGGCGAGTGGTGCGAGATGCGGACGGTGCCCGTCGCGGCGTTCGGCGCGCCGGGGAAGTCGCCCTCGGCGTTCGCGTACGGGGTCGCACGGGCGTCGAAGGCGAACGCGCGGACGTCCTGGTCCTGGTGGTACGTCCGGCGCATCTCCCCCCATCCGGTGACGCTCGCGACCTTCGGTTCCTTCTTGTCGGGACGGGCGGACGCGGCCGGGGCGACGGCCGCGGTCACGGCGAGCGCGGCGACGGTCACGGCCAGGACGGCGGCGTTGCGCTGCTTCGGCATGGTGTTCCCTCCGGTTGGCGATCTCCGTCGAGCCTGCCGCCGGACGGGACGCCGCCGCCTCACCCGCGGGAGGCGGTCGCCTCACCCGCACGAGGGAACCGGCCGAAGACCGTGCGCCGGACCCGTGCGGTCTTGCCGCCGCCCCCGCACATACGGAAAAACGTAGTTACCGACGTCGGGTGCGCACACTACTACGGAATTACGTTATTCTGGAGCCGTGGAGGACGAACTGGAGGAGCGGCTCGCGCGGCTGGAGCGGCGCGTCGACCGTCTGGAGGGGCGGGACGAACCGGCGGCCGCACCCCTGGACGGGGACGTCTTCTGGGCGCTGAACGAGCTGAAGGTGCGCGTGTCCGAGCCGGGCGCGGTGCTGTTCACGGGCACCGTCGACCTACCGACGGGCGAGCACTACGAGTGGCAGGAGGGGCGGACGGCCGACGAGCTGCTGGACATCGACTGGAGCGATCTCGCGCCCGCGCTGGCCGCGCTGAGCCATCCGGTCCGGCTGCTGCTGTTGCAGGAGATCCTGCGCGGGGCGCGGACGACCGCCGAACTGGGCAGACACGAGCGGCTCGGCACGACCGGGCAGCTCTACCACCACCTGCGCGCGCTCGTCACCGCCGGATGGCTGCGCGCCGGTGCCCGCGGACGGTACGCGGTGCCGGGCGAGCGGGTCGTCCCGCTGCTGGCCGTCCTCGCCGCCGTGCACAGGTAAGGGAGGAACCGATGAACCGCAAGATCGTGACGCAGGCCGCCCGGTACCAGCTGCCGCTGATCGTGGTCGGCGTGCTCCTCACCCTCGGCGAATGGCTGCACGGCGCCCAGTGGCTGAGCACGACCGGAATGGTGCTGGTCGGCGCCGGGCTGGTCGTCTTCGTCGCGGGCCTGGTGGTCAAGCCGGGCGAGCCGCCGCGCTCCCCCGTGCCGCTGCGGGCGCCCGTCCGGGGCCGCTGGGTGCCGGTGAACAGCCCCGCCGACAAGGTCCCGAGCCATGGGACGCACGAACTCGGCCAGGCCTACGCCATCGACCTCGTGCACCAGCCCGACGAGAAGGCGTCCTGGACGGCCCTGCACGCCTGGCCGCCGATGCGCCGCCCGTCCGCGTTTCCTGCGTTCGGCGAGCCCGTGCTGGCCCCGGCGGACGGTGTCGTCGTCTCGGTGGGCCGGTGGCAGCGCGACCACCTGAGCCGCAACTCCTGGGTCGCGTTCCCGTACCTGATGGTGGAGGGGATCGCGCGGAGCATCCTGTCCCTGGCGACGCTGTCCAGCGGACGGTTCGTCCTCGGCAACCACGTCGTCCTCGACCTCGGGGACGGCGTGTACGGAGTGTTCGCGCACCTGAAACGCGGGTCGGTGCGGGTCCGCAGGGGCGACCGCGTGACGGCCGGGCAGCCGCTCGGCGACTGCGGCAACTCGGGCAACTCGTCCGAGCCGCACCTGCACTTCCACCTGATGGACCGCCGCCGCCCGGCGACCGCCGCCGGGCTCCCGTTCACGTTCGCCTACGAGTCCGGGGGCGCCGCGCACGAGGGCGTCCCCGGCGGGCAGCGCCCGTTCACCGTCCCGGCCGACGACCGCCTCGACCGGGTCTCCTGACCGCTCCCCCGCCCTCTCGCGCGCTCCCGGTCCGCACTCCCCGCCCGTCCGGAGACCGGGGCGCGGAGAGGGGGCCGGGCGGGCCGCCACGGAATCGGCCCGCCCGGCCCCGGGTGCGGGCGGGTGGGAGCCGCTCGCACGTCAGGGAGGGGTCACTCGGTGCCCGGGATGTCCGGAAGCCCTGCCGTGTTGTCCCAGATCGCGCAGGTGTGGTCGGTGTAGTAGCGGGCGTCCCGCACGTTCGTCACGCCGTCCGCGTGGAGGTTCTGCACCTTGCCGATGACGGGACGGTACGCGGGCCACGCGGGCAGCCCCGGGCCGTTCGGGTCGCCGGTCGCGGCGAAGCGGCTCCAGTAGCCGATCATGGTCGCGGCGAGCCGTTCCTGCGCCGGGTTCAGGTCGATCGGACGGAGCGGGAAGTCGAACAGCAGCGGCAGTTCGGCCCCGTGGTAGGCGCCGAGTTCGAGCTCGGGCGGGGTCGCGTAGACGCTCGGGACGTTCGGCTCGGTGAACTCGTACATGTGCACCGGGACGCGGTCCTCGAGGACCTTCGCGTCGCGGCGCGCCGGGCAGGCGAACGCGGCGTTCGTCATCGCCCGGACGATCGCCGAGTCGGGGTCGCCCTCGACGCCGGACGACAACAGGAGGGTGCTCGCCTCGTGCAGGGTCGTCCCGATCATCATCGGGACCTTCGCGTACTCGCCGGCCGGGAACGCGTCCGCGGCCGGCTTCGGCAGGACGGGCGTGCCGGTGGTCGGCGCGAAGCTGAGGGAGAGCGCCGACTCGCCCTCGGCGGGCGCGGTCGCGTCGAGCAGTTCGGCGGCGGACCTGCCGCGCAGGCATTCGGCGGTGGCGCAGCCGATCTCCTGTGCGAGTCCGGTTCCGGTGGCCTCGGCGTCCGGGAGGGTGCGCGCCACGAGCTGGCAGGGGCCGCTCTGCATGACCGCGCGGTGGAACAGCCCCCGAGACGAGGGCGACAGGACGTGCGAGCAGACGCTTCCGCTGCCGGCCGACTGGCCCGCGATCGTCACGTTGCCGGCGTCGCCGCCGAACGCGGCGGCGTTCGCCTTCACCCAGCGCAGCGCGGCCTGCTGGTCCTGGATCCCGAAGTTCCCGGCCCCCTCCGCGGCGGGCAGTCCGGGATGCGCGAGGAACCCGAACACGCCGAGCCGGTAGTTGATCGACACGACGACGTTCCCGGCGGCGGCGAGCCGCTGCGCGTCGTAGGTGGTGCCCGACCCGTAGGCGAACGCGCCGCCGTGGATCCACACGATGACCGGGAGGTTCCCGGACGCCCGCGCGGGCGTGTAGACGTCCAGGTAGAGGCAGTCCTCGTTGGTGACCTGGTCGCGTCCCATGAACGGCGAGCCGTTCTGCGCGCAGGGGCGGCCGTGCTCGGTGGCGGGGCGGACGCCGTCCCACGCGGCGGCGGCCTGCGGCGGTTTCCAGCGCAGCGGCCCGACGGGCGGCGCCGCGAACGGGATGCCGCGGAACACCCGGCCGAGGTCGGTGGCGACCCCCTCGACCTTCCCCTTGTCGGTGGCGACGACGGGTCCGGCGTCCGCCGCGGCCCGCGTCGCCGGCGCCGCGAGGACCGCGGCGGCGACGGCGCAGGCGGCCGCGAGGCCGAGTACGCGTCGAATCATGCTTCCTCCCTGTGTCTGGGAGGGCGAAGACTGCCCTCGGGGGGCCCGGACGGGTATGCGTTCGGCGCGCAATCGGGCGCCGTGATCCGCGAACCCGGGTGAGTGGCGGCGTCCCGTTCCGCGGCACCGTTTCGCGGCGTGACGACCGTTCGCCGTACCGTGTGCGCCCTGCGGCGTGTAGCTCGATCAGCAGAGCACCGGGCTGAAGTCCCGGAGGGTGCGGGGGCGGGTCCCGCCACGTCGGCGACGGTAAACCGGTTGCCGCCGGAAAGATGATGAACGTACGGTTCGCCGTGATCAGCGTGTAGCTCAGTCAGGAGAGCGCCGGGCTCGAGACCCGGAGGGCGCGGGGGCGGAACCCGCCACGCTGGCTATGAACGAGGTGCAGGCGAACCCGGGCTACGCCGCCGGGCAGATGGCCAGGGCGTTCACGACGGCGCTGTCGCACGAGGACGCCGACGCGCGGCGCCGCGCGGAGGAGCGGCTCGCGCGCTGGCGGCGCGTCCTCGACGGGATGGGCGACGGCTCCCTGTCGGTGGGGTCGCGGACGCCCGTCGCCGGGCTCCCCGCGTGGGTGACGCTCGAGGTGCTGCGCGGCGGCTTCGCGACGGGCGCGGCCGCCGCGGGCGGCGACCTGCTCGACTTCGAGGCGGACGCGGCGCGGCGGGCCGGGCTGCCCGCGGGGCGCGCGGCGCTGTTCCGGCACATGCTCACCGACGAGGGCGTCCGCGGACTGTGGGAGCGCCTCGACGACGGCCGGTACGAGATCGTCCTGCCGGAGGAGTCCGCGCTGCTCGTCGTCGCGTGGCTGCTGCGTGCCGGGGACCGCGCGGGCGCGCTGGAGGTCCTGGAGGAGATCGGCCCGTTCGCCGACCGGCTGCGGTTCGTCCCCCGGCCGGGCGCGCAGCCCGCGGACGCCTCGCTCGTGCACCGCGAGCCGGTCGGGGAGATCCGGAACCGGCTCGGGCGGCGCCGCCCCAACGCGGCCGTCGAGACGATGAACGAGGCGCTCGCGGTGTGGAACCCGTTCGCCGACGAGCTGCTGGAGCACTGGCTGGAGACGGTCCGGGACGGGCGCGTCCGCGCCGTCGAGCCGGACGGCTGGCGCGAGCGCGGCGCGGCGCTGCTCGACCGCTACGAGCGGCTCGCGGCCGAGCACACCCGCTGCACGAAGCACCGCAGGCCCAAGGAGAACGCGGCGATCCTGCGGACGTCGCTGGCGGACGTCCTCGCGGGCCGGGAGCCGTCGCGGCTGCTGCGGCACGCGATCGCGTCGATGGTCGCCCGGCGCGGCACGCCCGGGTCGGCGGAGCACGCGGCACTGCGCGGGCGGCAGGCGGCGGACGCCGCGCGGGCCCCGTACCACGCGATCGCGCAGGTCGTCCTCGCCCGGCTGGCGGACGAACCGGACGGCGCGGGCGTCCCGGCGGTCGAGCCGTTCGTCCGTCCGGTGACCGCCGACGAGGCGCGCCGCACGGGCGTCGCGGAGGGCACGGAGGTCCCCGACTGGCTGCGGGACACGGTCGAGGCGGCGCTCGAGGCGCCGGTGACGACGCTGATGGAGCGCGGCGTCGTCCCGTCGGCGGAGGTGCTGGCGGCGCTCGTGCCGCAACTGACCGCGGCGGCGACCTCGGAGGCGTACGCGGATCCCGCGCTGCAGCGGGTGATGGCGGCGACGTACCGGGCGTTCCGGAACCGGCGGTCGCTGCTGCTGACGAACCTGGAGAGCCAGGTCCGGCCGCACGAGCTGCCGTGGGTGCGGGCCGCCGAACGGCACCGCGACGCGGGCGCCACGGCGCCGCGGGTGCGCGGCGTCCTGACCCGGGTCGCGGAGCTCGCGCTGCAGGGCTTCCCGGGCACGATCCTGCCGAACCCGCTGATCGCGGAGCTCCGGACCCTCGCCGAACGTTCGGGCCTGGACGTCCCGTTCGTGGAGGAGCTCGCCGCGGACATCTTCATGGGGCGCTTCTCCGACAAGTTCGCGAGGGCGGCCCGGCAGGCCGGGGAGCTCCTCGACGGCACCCTCTACGCGCGCTACTACGGCATCGACTACCGGTCCCTGGACGCGCAGTCGTTCGGCGACCTCTGCAAGCGGCGCGCGGGCGGGCGGGGCGGCTGGTCGGTGGCCGCGAACGGGTCGATCATCGAGCAGGCGCAGATCCTGACGACGCACAACCTCGCGCTGCTCGTGCACCCGGTCGGCGCCGACCCGCTGGACGGCTGGGACGGGCTCGCCCGCCGTGCGTTCGGCATCGCGTGCCGCCTCGTCCGGAAGGTCCACGGCAACCCGCGCCCGCTGGGCACGATCAAGGACGCGGCGTACGCGTGGCGGCAGGCGGTGTTCTTCCTCGCGCTGTGCGGGCTGAAGGAGCAGGTCGCGGTGGTCGCGTGGATGCAGGGCGAACTCGACCGGCAGCCCCCGTCGACCGTGCGGCGCCTCGACCCGGTGCTGGCGGGGCTGCGGCACGTCCTCACCGGCGGCGGCCTCGACACCGCCCCGCCCCCGGGCACCCGCCGCCTCCTCGCCTGGTCCGCGACCGGCCACTGGATGCGCCACGCCTGATCGACCGCGGCGCGGCGAGCGGACGGGCTCGCGGCGACACCTGCCCCCTCCCATGCGGCGCGCACCCGCACGGCCACCGAGGGCACGCCCCACCCGATCGGCCCCCGTGGACGGCGGTTCGCGACCGCACCACGTGGCCGAACGGCCCGCCGACGCCGCGCCCGGCGCGGGACGGCGGCCGGGGGTGCGTGAACGGCGGGACGCGCGCGGCGCGGGCGTCCGGGTGGGTGCGGTTTGTCGGACCCCGCTGGAAGTGTGGATCACGGCTGAACGGTTCGTGTTCCACCGGCGGGAGGACGTGGTTTGGGCGTGTTCGAACGGTCGAGTTCGGTGCGGGTGGTCCCGCCCGTGCGGCCGCGCAAGCTGGCGAAGGTGCCGTTCGTCGAACTCGCGGACGGGCGCCTGCAGGGCGTCGTGTCGAGCGGGTCGGACGTGTCGCGCGTGTACGTGTCGTCGATCACGGCGGGCACGCACGGGCTGAGCTGCAGCACCAACAACAACCGTCCGTGCGGCGGGCTCCGCGGGACGTACCCCTGCAAGCACCTGCAGGCGCTCGTCGCCGAGGCCGTCCTGCAGTACGGGCGGGAACGGGTCGCGCGGTACCTGAAGGTCGACGCGGGCGAGGACGGCGATCTGGTCGACGCGCTCGACGGGCGCAAGGACCCGGCGCCCGCCGCCGTGGTGTTCAACCGGTTCCTGCGGCACCTGGCGTACCTGGAGGTGCCCGCGTCGCCGGAGCCGCTGCCGGAGATGCACTGGTTCCCGGGAGGGACGCGCTGATGCAGGCGGTGGGGCTCGAGGAGCTGACCGGCGGGGCGCCCGCCGGGGTCGACGAGGCCCTCGGCCTGGTCGACGGGTTCGACGCCGCGCTGGCGGGCGGGTTCGGCCGGCTCGGCGCGGAGCAGGCGGCGGCGTTGACCGCGCTGGCCGGGGCGTTCGCCGGGTCGCCGCTGGGCGGTCCGGCGGCCGAGGCGGCCGAGAAGATCGCCGCCGGTGCCGTCGCGGAGACGCACCTGCTCACGCTGGCCGGGGCGCGGACCGCGCTGCTCGGCTCCGTCCACGACGCGCTGCTCGCCCGGCTGGACGGGGCGGCGGGCCGCGCCCGCGCGGACGGCCCGGACGCCGGGGGCGACGACGTCGCCGCGAACCTGCTCGCCGGGTGCCGGTCCTGGCTGGCCGAACTGGCGATCGCGGGCTGGCGCGGCGTCGACCACGACCTGGTGTCGGCGGCCGACCAGTTCGTCGAGGGCCTGCTGAAGGAGCCGCGGCTGCGCGGCGCGGCCGTCCTGCTGGACGGGCTCGCGGCCGAGCTGCGGGCGTCGTCGCCGGTCGCGACGATGGAGACGGTCCCCGAGCGCCGCTGGGCCGACCTGTGGGCGCGCGGGATGCTGCTGACCCGGGCGGGCGCGGCGGCGGCGACGGCCGAACCGGTGTCGGGACGTCTGCTGGTGCTGGGCGCCGACGTGCACGAACACGGCACGTCCGTCCAGGTGCAGGTGCACGGGGTGCTGGAGGCCGAGGGCGCCGACGCGCGGCTGGTGCGGACGTCCGTCGCGGCGTCGAAGGTCGACACCATCACGGGGCCGCCGATGTGGCGCCTGCTGGACGCCCACCCGACCCTGCTCAAGGCGCTCGCGGAACGCCGGTGCCTGCACGTCACGGACATGGCGCTCCGCCCGGGCGGCGACCTCCTCTGGGACGACGCCCGAGCGCGCGCGGGCGAGGAGGCGGATCCCTTTGCGGTGGCGCGGGTGCAGCTTGCGGAGGCGGTCGCGCCGGGGGTGCCGCCGCTGGACCGGCACCCGGTGCGCATCGCCGAGCCGGTGTTCCTGGAGGGGTACACGGTGAACGGAACGTCCCTGGAACTGGACGGACGCGCGATCGGCATCGACCTCGAGCGGCTGCCCGCGTGCGGCCCCGTCACCCCCGAGCTCGTGCAGGTCTCGTCGTCCTGCGTCGGGCTCGTCCGCTGGGACGCCGGCACGTGGCGCCTGCAGCCGCTGGCGGTGCGGGCGACGGTACGGAAGAAGGCGGTGGAGGCGTGCACGGGCGACTGGGCGCTCGGCCCCACGGACCCGAAGGCGCTCAAGGCGTCGGCCCGGAACGGCGACGCCGTCGGGGTACTGCGCGAACGCGCGGGACGGTTGCTGCGGAAATGAGCGACATCGAGGAGAAGCGGCGGCAGGTCCTGTACTGGCGGCTGCTGGCCCGCCTGTTCGACCCGGAGGAGCGGCCCGCGCTGGAGTCGTCGAGCGTCGCGATCGTCGACGACCTCGGCCTTCCGGCGGCCGTGCTCGACCCGGGCGTTTCGGTCGACAACCTGGTCCAGCGCTTTCCGGACCTCGGGCCCGAGTTCGAGGGCCTCGCCGACCTCGCCGATCCCCCGGCCGCCCGCCCCGTCCCCGCGCCCGGCGAGCCGGACGCGGAGGCACTCGGCGCGGTGAACGTCCCGGCATCCGGCCCCTCCGGAACGGACGGCAACGCGCCGGACGCCACCGGGCACGCGGCGACGAACGCGAGCGGCGCGACGGGCGCCGACCTGGACGCGAGCGGCACGGCCAACGACGACGCGGCCTCGGCAACGGACGGCGGCACGGACGCCGACGATGACGCGGGGTCGGGCGGGGTGGCGGTGCGGCGGGCGGCGTTGATGTCGAAGCTGCTGCTCAACGCGTTCTCCACCGGGTCCGGCGCGGTGTCGGCGACGCGGCTCGCCGAGTGGCAGAAGGACGCCGGGTGGCTGAAGTGCGCGCTCGGCGGCGAGGGCGGCCGGGAGATCTCGGGGACGCTGTCGGAGCTGGAGGGCGACCTGGTCCGGCGGATGGCGCTGCGGGAGGTGCTGGCGGATCCGAGGCTCGCGAGCCGGCTGACGCCGAGCATGTCGCTGATCGAGCAGCTCCTGCGGGACAAGGCGAACCTGTCGGGGGTCGCGCTGGCCAACGCCAAGTCGCTGATCCGCCGGTACATCGACGAGGTCGCCGAGGTGCTGCGGACGCAGGTGCAGCAGACGAGCGCGGGCGTGATCGACCGGTCGGTGCCGCCGAAGCGGGTGTTCCGCAACCTCGACCTCGACCGGACGGTCTGGAAGAACCTGCCGAACTGGAACCCCGAGGACGAGCGCCTCTACGTCGACAAGCTGTTCTACCGGCAGACGGCGAAGCGGACGACGCCCGCGAAGCTGATCGTGGTGGTGGACCAGTCGGGGTCGATGGTCGACTCGATGGTGAACTGCACGATCCTGGCGTCGATCTTCGCGGGCCTGCCCAAGGTGGACGTCCACCTGATCGCCTACGACACGCGTGCGCTGGACCTGACGCCGTGGGTGCACGACCCGTTCGAGGTGCTGCTGCGGACGAGGCTCGGCGGCGGCAACGACGGCCCCGTCGCGATGAACCTGGCGCAGCCGAAGATCACCGATCCGCGCAACACGGTGATGGTGTGGATCTCGGACTTCTACGAGTTCGAGGCGTCCCGGCCGCTGTTCACGATGATCGAGGCGGTGCACCGGTCCGGGGTGAAGTTCATCCCGGTCGGCTCGGTGACCAGTTCCGGGTCGCAGATCGTGAACCCGTGGTTCCGGGAGCGGTTCAAGGGGCTCGGGACCCCGGTGGTCTCGGGCCGCATCCAGAAGCTCGTGACCGAACTGAAGAACTTCCTGGCCTGAGCCCAGGGCACAGACGATGAGGAGAGCGATGTCCGAGATGCTGCGCGCCCCCGCCGAGGTCAAGTACGCCGAGGAGCTCGACTACCTGGAGTCGGTCGACGACGGCCCGAAGCCGTTCGCGTGGCGGCTGTCGCCCCGGATGGTGCGGCTGTTCGTGCTCGGGTCGGAGCGGGCGGACGGCCTCGACCGGGAGATACCGCAGAAGTGGTTCGGCGACCGCAGCTTCGTGGAGCGGAGCATCGTGACGCTGGCGTCGGACCGGGGGCTGCTGCTGATCGGCGACCCGGGCACCGGCAAGAGCTGGCTCGCGGAGCTGCTGTCGGCGGCGATCTGCCGGAACTCGACGCTGGTCGTGCAGGGCACGGCCGGCACCACCGAGGACCACGTCAAGTACTCGTGGAACGTGTCCATGGTGATCGCGAAGGGGCAGTCGCGGGAGTCGATGATCCCCTCGCCGATCATGACGGCGATGGAGTCGGGGGTGATCGGCCGGTTCGAGGAGCTGACCCGTTCGACGAGCGACGTGCAGGACGCGCTGATCTCGATCCTGTCGGAGAAGTACGTGTCGATCCCCGAGCTGGACGACGACAACATCGTGTTCGCGCAGCCCGGGTTCTCGATCATCGCGACGGCGAACAGCCGCGACCGGGGCGTGAACGACCTGTCGTCCGCGCTGAAGCGGCGGTTCAACTTCGTCCGCATCCCGGTGGTGACGAACAAGAAGAGCGAGGCGGAGATCGTCCGGTTCCGGACGGCGGAGCTGCTGCGCCGCCACGAGATCGACCTGGAGGTGCCGCCGACGCTGCTGGACGTCCTGCTGCAGAGCTTCGCCGATCTGCGGGCCGCCGCCGAGTCGGCGACCAGCGACGACGAGAAGCTGGAGTCGGCGCTGTCGACGGCGGAGCAGATCGGGGTGCTGGAGGACGCGATCCTGCACAGCCGGTTCTTCGGCGACCGGACGCTGAAGGCGGAGACGCTCGGCAGTTCGCTCGTCGGGTCGCTGGCCCGCCGCGCCCCGGAGGACCTGGCGATCCTCAACAAGTTCTGGCACGGGGTCGTCGAGCCGCGCGGCAAGGACGACGGCACGTGGCGGGGCTTCCTGGAGGGCGGCCGCGACACGATCGCGACGCTCTCATGAGCGGCACGGCCACGGGCGTGTTCGACCCGCTCCGGGAGCAGTTGCTGGACGCGGCCCGCGCGTTCGGCGGCGACGGGGACGGGGTCGCGCGGTTCCTCGCCGGGATCGTCGACGATGTGGACCGGGCGCTCCGGGAGGAACTGGAGATCTTCCCGGTGTGCCACCACTCGCCGGCGTCGGCGCTGGCGATGGCGCGGCGGCTGCGGGAGAAGCGGCCGAAGGTCGTCTACCTGGAGCTGTGCGAGGACTTCGCGCCGCTGCTGGCGGAGCTGAGGAACTGCCGGCTGCCGGTGGCGCTCCAGTCGTTCGCGAACGAGCTCGACGGGTTCCCGAAGAAGTGGGCGCCGCTGAGCGTGATCGCGCCGATCACCGAGGCGTCCGCCGAGTACCAGGCGATCGCGTACGCGCAGGAGACCGACGGGGTCGAGCTGGTTCTGGTCGACCGGTCCACCGACCACGTCTACCAGTGGGATCCGCCCGAGCCCGGCGGCCCCGCGGAACCGGGCGTCCCGGACGGTTCCGGTGGCGAGGACGCGCTGCACGGCGACGCCGTCGGCATCGAGATCGGCGACCTGCGGCCGGGGTTCGCCGAGCTGGAGGAGCACCTGCTGCACCACGGGAAGGTGCGGCACTGGTCGGAGTGGTGGGACCAGTACGTCGAGCAGCCGCTCGCGGGCGCCGACTACGCGACGTACCGGCAGGTCATGACGCTGATCGGCAGCCTGTTCCGGCGGCTCGACCCGGACGCCCGCAGCCGTGCCCGCAACGAGCGCCGCGAGCGGTACATGTGGACGCGGATGCGGGAGCACATCGCCGCGACGGGCGCCGACCCGTCCGACTGCCTGTACGTGTGCGGTGCGGCGCACGCCGTCAGCCGGGTCGACCAGTTCGGGCTGCGCCCGGAGGCGGCGGAGCCGTTCGAGATCCCGCCGCGCACCGGCACGCGGTGGCGGTACGGGCTGATCCCGTCGAGCCATTCGGCGATCGAGGCGCAGTTCGGGCTCGCGTCGGGGTCGGTGTCGATCGCGGCGGCGACGTTCGCGAAGGCCGTGAAGCGGGGCGGGGTGACGCCGTTCCGGCTGAAGGGCCGGCGGGGCGCGCCCGCGGCGGCGCGGAAGAAGGCGCCCGCGGGCGCGGCCCCGGCGGGCGCGGGGGCCGCCGACCGGCTGTCGGGGTTCCTGGCCCGGCCACCCGCCCTCGACCCGCTGGACGAGTCGGAGCTGCTCGGCTGGTGCGTCGACATCGTCGGGCTGGCGCGCCGCAACGGGTACCTGGCGTCCACCGCCGACGCGATCGCCGTGTTCGAGACGTCCGTCCTGCTGGCCGGGATGCGGGGCCGGACCCGCCCGACCCCGTACGACTTCCAGGACGCCGCCGTCACCTGCATCGAGAAGGACCGGGTGCCGGGCCGCCGGGACGTGGCGCGGCTGTGCGAGATCCTGCTCGGCGGCGACCGGGTCGGGCAGGTCGGGTACGAGTCGCTGCCGCCGCTGGCCCGCGACGTCCTCGACCGGCTGGAGCCGCTCGGTCTCGACCTCGGCAAACGCACGGTGCAGCGGGCGCTGCTGAACCTCGACGCCGACCCGGGCCTGCGCCCGTGCTCCGATCTGCTGTGGGTGCTGCGGCGGCTGCTGCCCGACGACGCCGTCCGCCCGATCATGGGTGCGCGGGAGCTGGGCGAACGGTCGATCCAGGAGAGCTGGGACCTGGCGATCGGCCGCAACCAGCGGTCGCTGGTCGAGCTGGGCTACGAGGGCGTCACCGCCGAGCAGGTCCTCGAGCGGCGGCTCCGCAGCGCCGTGTACGGCCCGAAGGCGACGGCGGCGGTGGCGCTGCGGGCGGTCGAGGACGCCGTGGTGTACCTGGGCGCGCGGCGGTTCGCGGACGAGCTGGGCGCGCGGGCCGTCGAGCTGCTCGCCGCCGAGCGGACGGTGGACGACGCGCCCGAGGTGCTGCGCCGGATCCGGCGGCTCCTCGCGCACTACCGCGCGACGGAGCCGGAGCTGCCGCAGTGGTGCCGCGAGTTCGTCACCGCCGGGTACACGCACTACTGCACGCTGCTGCCGACGGCGTTCGTGGACGAGCATTCGGGCGTGCGGCAGGTCGCGGCGATGCTCGGGTTCCTGCTCGGGATGGAGAGCCTCGCGCTGTCGCTCGGCTGCGACCGCGCGCAGCTCGAGCTGGCGGTGCGGCAGTCGCATCCGGAGGCGCCCGCGAAGGTGGCGCTGCTGTGGGCGGCGAAGTCGCAGCTCGGCCTGATGCCGCTGGCGGACGTGCGGGCCCGGTGCGACGAGCTGCTGGCGTCCCCGCTGTCGGTCCCGTCGTTCCCGCACTACCTGAGCGGTTTCGTGCAGGCCCTCGATCCCGCGCCCGCGCTGGCGCCGCTCGTCGTCGAGGTGCTGTCGAAGGCGTTCGGGCGCCTCCCGGACGCGGTGCTGCTGCCCTGGCTGCCGAAGCTGATCGCGACGTTGAAGGATCATGCGCGGGAGATGGTGCCCGTGCTCGTCCAGGAGGCGTCCCGCACGTTCCCGGGTTCCCTCCCGGCCCTGGACGCGTGGACGCCCCCGTGGTCGGGCCCGGCCGGGCCCGCGGCGGCGATCGCGGCGCCGTCCGCCGCGTCCGGTCCGGTGACGGACCTGCTGGCGGGGCGTCCGGCGGCCTGCGAGGCCGTCGCGGCCCTGCTGGGGCATCCGGTGGAGTGGCGTGCGGTCCCCGCGGCGGGCGGCGGGGAGGCCGCGGCGCTGGTGGCCCGGCATCCCGGGGCGCCGGAGGCGGTCGCGGCGCTGCTCGTCCGGTAACCCCCGCTCGCGCGGCCCCGCCCTCTGCGCAGGGGGCGGGGCCCGCCGCGTGAGCGGCCCGGCCGTTACCGGATCGGTATGCGGTGGATCTTGGACGGTGCGTGACGCGGTGCAGGCGGGCGCTAGGTGCTTGCACGCGCGCAAGCGACCGTGACCGGGGCCCGTGCACTGCGTCAGAGTGTGTGTCGTGCGAGCGGAACACCAGGTCGCCCGCAGTGTGCCACGCCCATGCCCGAGACTCCCAGCAGGTCATGGAACATGATGTTCGCTTACAGCCCGACACGGGGACGTGAAGCCGTCGCTGCCATGAACGCCGACACGTGGACCGGGACGCCGGTGCTCGTCCCGATGTCCGTTCCCGCACTGGAGATCTCCGCACCCGCCGGCCGCACCAACGGGTCGTCCGGCCGGCTGATCGGGGAGATCGACCTCGCGGCCACCCCGCCCGCCGTGCGGCTCGCCCGCTCCTACGTCCGCGAGCTCGTCGGGCAGCACTTCGGCGCCGACCGGTCCCGGCTCGGCGACCTGGAGCTCCTGACGAGCGAGGCCATGACGAACACGGTGCTGCACGGCCGGCCGCGGCCGGACGGCACCGTGATGCTGGCCGTCCTGCACATCGACCGGTTCGTCCGCGTGGAGATCACCGGCGGGGGGCCGCCGCCGGGGCGGCCCGGCGGCCCGGACGAGCCGGGCCCGGCGGACGGCCGGGCGCTGGCGCTGATGCAGGCGCTCGCCGCCGACTTCGGCGTCCACCGCGGCCCGCACGGGACGGCCGTGTCCTGGTTCGGGATCGCGGTCGACGAGGGGTGGCGGCTGCCGTGACGCGGGGGGCCGCGTTGAGCGCGGGCCGCCGGCCCGGGCCGTCCCGCCGCGGGGGCGGGGACGACGACGGCCGGCTCGGCGGGGACCTCCCGAACATCGCGCGGATGTGCGACTACTACCTCGGCGGCAAGGACAACTACGCGCTCGACCGGGAGTCGGCCGAGCGGGCGCTGCGGCTGGCGCCGGTGGTCACGCGGCTCGTCCAGGCGAACAGGGGCTTCCTGGAACACGCCGCGCGGATCATGGCCGAGACGGAGGGGGTGCGGCAGTTCGCGGACATCGGCTGCGGGCTGCCCGCACCCGTCAACGTCGCCGACGTCGTCCGCCGCGCCGACCCGTCCTGCCGCGTCGCGTACGTCGACAACGACCCGATGGTGCTGGTGCACGCACGCGCGCTGCTCGCCGAAGGCCCGGGCACCGCGGCGATCGAGGGCGACCTGCGCGACCCGGCGGCGCTGCTCGCCCGCCTGCGCGGCCCGCTGGACTTCGACCGGCCGGTCGGGGTGCTGCTGTGCGGGGTGCTCGAGTTCCTCACCGGCGGGGACGACCCGTGCGGCGTCGTCCGCGCGCTGGTGGGCGGGCTCCCGCCGGGCAGCCATGTCGCGCTCACGCACGTCGAGCGGACGCCCGAACTGGACGAGCTGAGCGCGCGCGGGCACGCGGCGGGCCTGCCGTTCACGCCGCGGAGCCGCGCGGAGATCGACCGGATCTGCGGCGAGCTCGCGGTGACCGGCCCTTACCCGGTCGCGCTGCCGCTCGCCGCCGCCGGCCGCCGGTCCGGCCCCGCGCCGCTCGTCGGCTGCATCGGCCGCAGGCCGGACTGACCCGGGGCCCGCCATGCCGTGTCTCCGCGCGTCCGCCGTTCCGCAGCGCCCGATGCGCCCCGTTTCGCTACGATCGGACCGTCCATACCTGCCACTCCCGGGACGGGCGATGACCGCGGACGGCGAGCCGAAGTCACTCTCCGAGATCACCAAGGACATGGGCCTGAACATGTCCGACGTGGCGGCCTTCTCGGGGCTGGACGAGAGCACCGTGTTCCGGTTGTGGGACAACACCGAGTGGCTCGACCGGGTGACCGGGCGGTCGTTGCAGGCGCTCATGTCGTCGATCCCGGGGATCGCCGAGTACTCGATGGCGCACGCCGTCCGCAAGCGCCGCAACGCGCTCGTCGCCGACCTGCACGACGCGGGCCTCGAGGTGAACGTGGACGCCCTGGAGCGGTCGGCGCTCCCGCAGCAGCACCTGCTGAACGCGCTCGAGGCCGGGCTGCACATCGTGCGCGGGCAGGCGACGCAGAAGACGTCGTCGTTCATCGCGCGGTTCTGGGGCCGCGAGCAGGACAGCGCGCTGGAGTCGCTGTACTCGGCCGAACCCGGCCAGGGCCTGCTGCGCAACCCGCAGCGGCTCTTCGAGTCGTCGGTCGATCTGGCGCCGCGGCTGAACCGCAAGTCGTACTCGTTCCATTCGATCCTGGCGCTGAACATCCTGACGCACCAGGTCAGCAAGGTCGGCGCCGAGCTGGAGACCGACCTCGGCTTCGAGGTGCCCGGGCGGCAGGACGCGTTCATGATGCGCGGCGTCGTCATGGGCCTGCTCATCAAGACGGGTGACATCGACCTCGCCGAGCGCTACCGCAGGGAGCTGAACGCCACGCCCGTCTACGCGGCGCTGGAGGAATGGTCGTTCCCCACGTACATGCGGGACGGGCGGATCAGCTCCGACTTCACGCTCCCGAGCTCGCTGTCGCTGCGCAACACCGCGAACGAGGTCCTGCGGGAGATCACCGCGTACAACGACGCCTGCGTGTACTACCTGGCGTCCACGTACATTCCGCTCGCGCTGAGGCGCGACCCCGCGTTCGGCGGGAAGCTCCCGGAGCTGGTCCGGGCGCTGCAGCTGCGGATGGCCGACTGCGCGGACCGCAGGGTCCGCGAGTCCTGCAACACGTTGGTGCGCCGGTTGAAGGGCCGCATCTGAATCGACCGCCCGAACGTGCGGGCGCGTCGCGACGGGAAGAATGGGGAGCCGGTGGAGCACACGGCGGAAGCGATCGCGAAGCTGACGAGGCAGCGATGGGAGGACAACGCCGAGTACTGGGTCAGGGTGATCCGGGAGCGCCGCGACCGGTACCGGACCGAGCTGACCGACGCGGCCGTCCTCGACGCGATCGGCGACACCGCGGGCCTGCGCGTCCTGGACGCCGGCTGCGGCGAGGGGTACGTCGCCCGGACGCTCGCCGCGCAGGGCGCGGACGTCCTCGGGGTGGACGTGTCGCAGGGGCTGATCGACGCGGCCCGGGCGGCCGCGGCGGGCGCCCCGGCGGGCGGCGGGGGCTCGCTGTCGTTCGTCCGCGCGGGCGTCGACGACGTGCCCGCCGCGGACGGCGAGTTCGACCTCGTCGTCTGCAACCACCTGTTCAGCCACCTGCAGGACCCGACGTCCGCGATCGGCGAGTTCGCGCGGGTGCTGCGCAGCGGCGGGCGGCTCGTGGTGCTGACCCTGCACCCCTGCTTCTACGTGGAGAACTCCGAGCAGGGCGCGATGAACAGCGTCCCGGCGTCCCGCTACTTCCGCCCGCGCGGCGTCGACCAGTACTTCAACGTGGACGGCCTGGAGTCCCCCGCGATGATCACGTCGTGGCTGCGGCCCCTCGAGTACTACTCTGGAACGCTCCGAGACGCCGGTTTCGTGATCGCCGACCTGCGCGAGCCGCACCCGACGCCGGAGCAGTTGCGGGACGACCCGTGGTGGCGGAAGGGCTTCCCGACGGCGCTGTTCATGCTGCTGATCGCGGAACGCCGCTAACCTCGGGGCATGGACGACAGCGTGCCGCCGGACCTGGCCGGGCACCCCGACCGTCTGCGGTGGAACGCCAAATACGGGCCGGACGGGCCGGACGGGCCGGTGCCCGCGGCGCACCCGCTGGCCGTCGCGGCACTGGACGCGGCCCCGGACGGGCCCGTCCTCGACCTCGCGTGCGGGCCGTCCGGCGCCGCGCTGCTGGCCGCCGAGGCCGGACGTCCCGTGACCGCGGTGGACATCTCGGACATCGCCCTCGCCCGGCTGGGCGCCGCGGCCCGCCGCCGCGGGCTCACCGGACGGATCACGCTCGTCCAGGCCGACCTCGGGACGTGGCGCCCGCCCGCCGCCGCGTTCGCGGCCGTCCTGTGCACGGGGTTCTGGGACCGCGCCGCCTTCACCGCCGCCGTGGCCGCCGTCGCGCCCGGCGGCGTGCTGGCGTGGGAGGCGTTCACGGCGGAGGCGCGCCGGGACCGCCCGCACCTGCCCGCGGAGTGGTGCCTGGCCGCCGGGGAGCCCGCGTCCCTGCTCCCGGACGGCTTCCGCGTCCTCGACCAGCGGGACGTGCGGGGCGGGAAACGTCGCGTCCTGGCCCGGAGTTAGTACGCTGGGTGCCGCTGCCAAGCCGCCGAGCGGCCCCTTCATGGAGGTTTGACCGGTAGATTGCGGGTCGGCCTCCTTCACGCGGTTTTCACACTGCGCTTAGCCCGGGCCTGGAAGGGTGGTCAATCCGTGTTGTCGTCGAACCCGGAGCGAGTGAGGAAACATGTCCGAGGATGACAAGCCCCGGGGCGAACCGGCGGTCAAGGCGAAGATCCCCAGCGCCAAGAGCATCCGGAGCCCGGAGTTCACCCCGCACGGCATCAGCGCCGGACGCGGCAGCGGCCTGAACCGGCCGTCCGCGCTCACCGCCAAGCAGGCGAAGCGCCGCCGCATCGCGGCGATCGCGGGCGCCGTCGTCGCCGTCGTCGCCATCGCCGGCGGGACGACGTACTACCTGACCCGCCCGGACCCGGCCGTCTCCGTCACCGGCGCCTTCGGCAAGGCGCCCAAGGTCGAGATCCCGACCGAGGTCGCGCCGCCCGAGACCCTGAAGGCGTCCACCCCGATCGTCGGGGAGGGGAACGAGGTCGCCAAGGGCGACACCGCGTTCCTCCAGTTCGCCTACTACAAGTGGTCTCCGAAGGACGACCCGGAGGACTCGAAGGTCAAGAGCTCCAGCGAGAAGGCCGAGAGCACCTACGAGCAGGGCGACGGCGTCACGACGATCAAGGTCGGCGAGAGCCCGGTGAAGGGCCTCGACGAGAGCCTCGTCGGCAAGACCGTCGGCAGCCGCGTCGTCGTGGAGATCCCCCCGGAGAAGGGGTTCGGCGAGCAGGGCGCCCAGGTCGGCGTCTCGAAGAACGACTCGCTGCTGTTCGTCGCCGACATCCGCGCGTCCGTCCCGCAGAACGCCGTCCCGAAGGGCACCGAGAAGAAGGTCGACGACGACTCGCTGCCCACCGTCGAGGACAAGGGCGCAGGCAAGGCCCCCGAGGTGAAGATCCCCGACGGCGACCCGCCCAAGGGGCTGAAGGCCGTTACCCTCATCGAGGGCACCGGGCCCGCCCTGGCCAAGGGCGACAAGGCCATCATGAACTACCAGGGGCAGCTCTGGCGGAACGGCGAGGTCTTCGACTCGAGCTGGAAGAGCGGCCAGATGCAGGCCTTCCCGATCGGTGAGGGCGCCACCATCCCCGGCTTCGACAAGGGGCTGACCGGCGTCAAGGTCGGCAGCCGCGTCATGCTCGTCCTTCCGCCGAAGGAGGGCTACGGCGAGGAGGGCAACCCGCAGGCCGGGATCAAGGGGGACGACACCCTCGTGTTCGTCGTGGACGTCCTCGCCAAATTCTGAGACCGAGCCCACTTCCGCGAGCGGCGGGACCCGGAACCGGGTCCCGCCGCTCGCGCGTTCTCCGATGACGACAACCGGGCGAGGAGGCCGGCCGTCCTTCTCATCGACGGCTCGCCGCACCGACCCCCTCGGGTATCGTCGGTAACGCATTGATCACGGGGGGCTTGTGAGCAACAGGAGAAAGGGCGCCGGACGCGCCCGGGACGGCGACGGCACCGCGCCCGACCAGGTGCCCGACCAGGCGCCCGACCAGGTGCCCGGACGGACGTCCGAGCAGGCCGACGCCCCGACTCCTCCCCCACCCGAATCCGAAAAAAGCCGCGAGAACGACATATCTCAGAACGGCGACATGGCGCCAGGAGCCCCCATCCCTCACGACGACGAAGCCCCGCAGAATCCCTCCGAATCGGAACTTTCCGCCCCCGATTCTTCGCCCTCCGCGACTCCCCCGCCATCCCCCGCCCCGACCACTTCCGAGGCGGAAACCGACGCGGACGCGGACGCCGCGGGCGCGGACGAGCCGGACGACGCGACGGCCGAGACGGGCGCGGGCGACGCGGACCGGGCGGGCGGCGAGCCGGAGGCGAGCGACGAGGGCGCGGACGTCCGTCCGGCGAACGCGGACGACGCAGGCAAGACCGGCACCGCCGCCGGCACCGCCGCCGAGGCGGACGAGGCCGTTGCCGACGACGGGGCCGACGCGGACGCCGGGGATCACGGAGACGGCGGGGGCAAGGGAGACGACGGGGACGAGAGCGACGGGGGCGGCCCGGGAGGCTTCAGCGGGCGGTCCTCGGGAACGGGTGCCGGGAAGATGAGCGCCGGTCCGGGCGGGACGCCCGCGGACGGCGCGGGTCCGGGACGCGCGGCCAGCGCGTCCGAGGCGAGAACTGCGTCGGGGGGCGTGGTGTCCGAGGAAGGGTCGGACGGGTCCGGGAAGAAGGGGCCCGGGAAGAAGACGCGCAGCCGCAAGCGGCGGATCATGCGGCGGGTCGTGTTCGGCGTGCTGGGGTTCATCGGGTTCTGCGTGGTGGCGTTCGCCGTCGCGTACCTGTTCACGCCGGTGCCGTCGCCGCAGGGGAAGGCCGTCGCGCAGGGCCCGATCTTCTACTACGCCGACGGCGAGACGCAGATCGCGAAGACGGGCGTGAACCGGACGGCGGTGGAGCTCGAGCGGATCCCCGAACCCGTGCGGGACGCGGTGATCGCGGCGGAGAACCAGACGTTCTACGAGGACCCCGGGGTGTCGATCCAGGGGACGACGCGCGCCGTGTGGTCGACCGTGACGGGCAAGCAGCTCCAGGGCGGGTCGACGATCACCCAGCAGATGGTGCGGAACTACTACGGCGGCATCGGCCGGGAGCAGACGATCACCCGGAAGCTCAAGGAGGTCATGGTCGCCCTGAAGGTCGACCAGTCCAAGTCGAAGGACTGGATCCTCGAGCAGTACCTCAACACCATCTACTTCGGGCGCAACGCGTACGGGGTGCAGGCCGCGGCGAAGGCGTACTACGGCAAGGACGTCAGTGAGCTGACGGCGGCGGAGGGCGCGTACCTCGCGGCGGCCATCCAGCAGCCGAGCAACTTCTCCGACCCGAGCGGGGACAACCGGGCGCGCGCCGAGACGCGGTGGCGGTCGGTGCTCGGCAACATGGTCGACAACGACATGCTGTCGTCGGCGGACGCGGCCGCGATGAAGTTCCCCGAACCCGTCGAGCAGCACGTCACCGACATCCTCAAGGGCCAGAAGGGCTACATGGTCAACGTGGCCCGCAAGGAGCTCATCGAGCGGCGCGGGTACACCGAGGACGAGATCAACCGCAGCGGCCTGAAGATCACCACGACGTTCGACAAGCGGCTGATGGACGCCGCGAAGAAGGCCGTCGAGTCGAGCACCCCGAAGGGGATGAGCAAGAAGATCCGGACCGGCGTCGTGTCGGTGGATCCGGCCACCGGGCAGGTCGTCGGCTTCTACGGCGGGCGCGGCTACCTGGAGGAGGCGCTGACCAGCACGTTCGGTGACTGGGCGCAGGCCGGCTCGGGGTTCAAGCCGATCGCGCTGATCGCCGCGCTCGACTCGGGCAAGTCGCTGTCCACGTCGTACAACGGCAGTTCGCCGATCTACATCAACGGCACCCCGATCAAGAACGACGGGGGCCGGAGCTTCGGGACGGTCAACCTCGCGCAGGCCACCCAGAACTCGATCAACACCGCGTACGTGAACCTCGGCCGGGACATCGGCAACGACGCCATCCTCGAGATGGCGGAGAAGCTCGGCATCCCGTCCTCGCAGATCACCGAGGGCCAGCGGAGCGCGGCGACGCTGCCGCTCGGCATCGTGTCGCTGCACCCGGTGCAGCAGGCGGGCGTGTACTCGGCGTTCGCCTCCGAGGGCGTGTACCGGCAGCCGTACACGGTGAAGGCGGTCACCGACAACGAGGGCCACAAGCGCACGTTCACCGAGAAGGGCGAGCGGGCGTTCAGCGCCCAGAACGCCCGGGACGCCACGTACGCGATGCAGCGGGTCGTCCAGTACGGCACCGGGACGGGCGCCCAACTCCCGGACGGACGGGACGTCGCGGGCAAGACGGGCACCACCGACGAGGGCAAGGCGATCTGGTTCAACGGGTTCATCCCGCAGATGGCGACGAGCGTGGCGATGTTCCACAGCGAGCGCAAACCGCTCGACATCCCGGGTTACGGGGCGTACGGCGGGGCGCTCCCGGCGCAGATCTGGCGCTCGTACATGTCCGAGGCCGTCCAGATCCGCGACCTCGAACCGAAGTCGTTCGGCGAGCCGTCGACGCGTCCGGGCGGCGGCTACGGCGGCGCCCCGCAGACCGGCGGGCCCGACGACCGCGGGGACCCCGAGCCGTCCGGCCCGTCCGACGCCCCGCCGTCCACGGGACCGGAGGAACCGGACGGTCCGCCCCCGCCGTCCGGCGGCGACTCCGGCACGGGCCCGCCCGACCCGGGCGACGGCGGCGGCGGAAACGACGGCGGCGGCGGGAACAACGGCGGCGGCGGTGACGGCGGCGGCGGGAACGACGGCGGCGGCGGTGGAGGCGACACCGGCGGCGGAGGTGGCGGCGGAGACACCGGCGGCGGGGGCGACCCGCCCGCCGGGTCGGGCTGACCGCGCCCGGTCAGCCGTCGCAGGCGGCGCCGATCTTCGCGGGGGCGTCCCGCAGGACGGCGTTCAGTTCGGCGACGTCGCCCTCACCGAGCCCGCCGGCGGCCGCCTTGAGGCGGGCGGTCTGCTGCTGGAGGACCTCCTTCAGCTCCGGATCGTCCGCCTTCTTCGCCAGCGCGTCGACGCGGCCCGCGAACCGCTGCGTCGCCTGCACCCACGTCCCCTCGTCGGCCGCGGACGCCCGCTCGAGCTCGTCCGTGTACCGCCGGTACTCCGCGGTGACGGACGCGCACACCTCGTCGGAGTCGCCGCTGAGCACGCCGCACCCGCCCAGCAGTCCCGCGACGCCCGCCAGCAGCACGGCCCCGGCAAGTGTCCGAATCGGCATTGATTCCTCCCGCTCGATGCACGTTCGCCCCGCACATACTTCCGTATCGCGCCGGGTTCGCCGGACCGGTGGAAGGCGCGCGGGACGGCGCTTACGCTGTCGGTGGACCGGGCCGAGCAACCTGATCCACATCACCCTCGCGGACCGGGCCGACCCGCTGACCTGCGGGGACTTCCGCAGAGCCGGACGTATAGGCTCTTTGGTCCTGTTCGCCCATGTAGCGTAGGCAGTCGCGTGGGGACGAGCACGGAAGAAACAGGGGGTGGCGACCGTGGCCGACGCGTGGCGACCCACGTCGGAACTCGAGCGCCGACTGCACGAGAGCGTCCGGGCCGGCGACCAGGAAGGCTACTTCCGCGTCCTCGCGGACAGCGAGCTGGTGCTGCCCGTCCCGCCCGACGTCGTCGACGACGTCCTCGCCAACACGGCGCAGCCGACGTGGCCCACCCAGGAGGAGGACGGCCGCGTCCACGTCCTGACCTACACGTCCGCCGCGGCGATGCGCGCCTGCCTCGGCCCCGCCTACAAGCACTTCATGACGCTGCGGTTCGGCGACATCGCGCAGAGCTGGCCGGACGCCGCCTGGTGGCTCGCCGTGGACGTCCCCGGGCACGGCGTCGACGCGGCGCTGCCGATCGAGGCGCGGCTCCCGTCCTGGTTCGTCCGGCAGGTCGCCGAGGGGGACGGGCGGCCGCCCCGCGTCGGCCGTCCCGGCGCGCCCGCCGACGGGCCGTGGGAGGAACTCCGCGGGCAGCACCGCGACCTGCCCCGCGAGTCCCGCCGGCCCGAGTTCCAGCCCGCCAACGACGTCGAACGCGAACTGCTGCGGGCCGCCGCGAACAACGACCACGACCTGTTCCTGCAGACGCTCGCCGGGACCGAGGTCCTGCTGCCCGTCCCCGAGGACACCGACTACTCGCTGCGTCCCGGCCGCCCCGGCTTCCCGTGGCAGACCCGCGACGTCGACGGTGCCACGGTCGTCCCCGTCTTCACGTCCCCGGAACGGCTCATCGAGGCCGCCCGCGCCGCCGGGACCGGCACCGAGTACATCCGGCTGCCGTTCACCGTCGCGCTCCGCTACTGGCCGCACCCCGACTGGCAGCTCGCGATCAACTCCGGTTCCCCCGCCGGCGGCACCGTCCAGGCGCAGCAGCTTCCCGGCCTCGCGACCTGGGCCGACCAGCGCGCCGCGCAGCGGATGACCGACGGGTTCGAGCCGCAGAACGAGGTCGAGCAGCGGCTCTTCGACGCCGCCCGGCGCCGCGACACCGACGCCTTCTACAAGATCCTGCTCGGCGCGCAGGTCCTCGTCCCCGCCGACCCCGACACCCCCTGGGGCGTCACCCCGGACGACCCCGCGTTCCCGTGGCAGCCCGTCAACGTCCACGGCCGCACGTCCATCCAGGTGTTCACGTCGCCGAAGTGGATGAACGACGCCCTCAGCTCGTCGCGTTTCGTGATGCCGACCCTGCTCGACATGCTCGCCGCGTGGCCGGACACCGCGTGGACGTTCGTCCTCAACCCCGGCACCCCCATCGACGCGAGCCTGCCCGGCGACCAGGTCCGCGCCCTCGCGGGCCGCGCCGTCCCCGAGGAGCCCGCGACTCCCCCGTCCGCCGCGACGCCCCCGCCGCCGGACGCCCCCGCCGTCCCCGTCGCCCCGCCGGTCCCCGCCGCGCCCGAACCGTCCGACGCCGACCCCGCGCGGACGGCGTCGGACGCACTCGACGCCCTGGGCACCCGCGTCGCCCCCGAAGGCCCCGGCACCGCCTGGCCCCAGCACGACCCGTCCGACGAGCGCCTGCCCGACCCCGCGCGCGCCGCGACGCCCGAGCACGAACCCGCCCCGGGCGCCCCCGGCGACACGATCGGCTGGCCGCGGCACGACGCGCCCGGTGGAACCGGCCGTCCGGGCGAGGGACCCGAGCATGGGCAGGCCCCGGCGGGCGAACCGCCACAGGGCGGCGACATGCCCCAGCCCGTCCCGTCCGCGCAGGGCCCGGTCGGCACCGGCCACGGGCCCGCACGCCCGGACGGCACGGCTCCCCCGGCCGACCGTCCCGGCGTCCCCGAGACCGGCGCCCCCGAAGCACCGACACCCGCGCACACGGCCGCAGTGGCCGCCACGCCCGGCGACCTCGGGGACGGACGGCCGCACGAGCTGCCCGGCCGTCCCGCCCAGCCGACCAGCGCTGCCGAGCCCGGGCCGGACAGGGCGGGCGAGCCCGCACACGGCCTCCCCCCGGCCACCACGACGGGCGCCCCCCAGAACGCCGCACCCCCTGGACTCCCCGAACACACCACAGGCAACGACGACCCGACCGGAACGGCCACCGCACACCACCACGGGCCCGCGAACCCGCAGGACACAGCCGCCCCGCCGACCGGCGGCCTCGACGGGCTCCCCGGCCAGCCCGTAGGCACCGGCCAGCCTCCGTTCCCCGAGGCGTCCGGCCGTCCCGCCGAGACGGGCGGCGGGCACAACCTCAACCCGGCCACCCCCACCGGCCCCGGCCCGCTCCCGACGCCCGAAGCACCGGGCAACCCGCCACAGGCCGGCGGCGAGCCGGGGCACGCGCCGTCCACGCACGGCCCGGCCGCCACGACCGGCGCCCCCCAGAACGCCGCACCCCGCAGACTCCCCGGACACACCACAGGCAACGACGACCCGACCGGAACGACCGCCGCACACCACCACGGGCCCGCGAACCCACAGAACACAACGCCCCCGGCGGCCACCACCGGCGACCTCGGGGACGGACGGCCGTCCGAACTGCCCGGCCAGCCCGCAGGCAACGACCAGCCTGCGATGCCCGGAGCATCCAGCCCCACGCACGACCGCATTGGGGCGGCCGCCGCACACGACGACGGGCCCGCGAACCCGCAGAACACGACGCCCCCGGCGGCCACCACCGGCGACCTTGAGGACGGACGACCGCACGAGCTGCCCGGTCGGCCCGCCCAGTTCGGCGGCGCCGCCGAACCCGGACACGGCGTCACCCCGCCCGTCCTCACCAGCACCGGGCCGCTCCCGCCCTCCGAAGCGCCGGGCAACCCGCCCGCGCACGGCCCGACCGACGCGCCCGAGAATGCCGCGCCGCTTGGGCTCCCCGGCCACGAGCACGGCGAGATCAGGACGGGAGGGAGCGCCGACTACGGGTCCGCGCGCCCAGAGGAGACGGCAACCCCGGCCGCGACCACCAAGGCGACCGAGGACGAAAAGACGCACGGGCTGCCCGCCCGCCCCGCTCCGACGAGCGGTGATGCCGGTTACGGACCAGAAAGGGTCGACGCACCCGAGCACGGCGTCAACCCGCTCGGCCCCATCGGCACCGGAGCTGTGGACAACCCGCCGCAGGGCAGCGGCGAGCCCCAGCACGCCCCGCTCGCACACGGCCCGGCCACGGTCGACCACCCCGAATACGCCGCGCGGCACGAGTCCCCCGGGCAGACCCCGGGCAACGGCGGCGCGGAACAAGCCGGAGCCGTCGCCGAACACGACCGCGAGTCCGCGAATCCGCAGGACACAACACCCCCGGCGCCCACGACCGGCGCCCCCGGCGACGGACGGCCGTCCGAGCTGCCCGGCCGGCCTGCGATGCCCGAGGCGTCCGGCCGTCCTGCTGGGGCGCCGGACGGTGCCGAGTACGGGCCGGTCAGGGCGGCCGAGCCGGACCACGGCCCCACCTCGGCCACTCCCACCGGGCCGCTTCCAACCCCCGAAGCTCCGAGCAACCCGCCGCAGGGCGGCGACGAGCTCCCGGACGCCCCGGCCGCACACGACCCGGCCACCCCGACCAGCGCCCCCGAGTACGCCGCGCGGCACGAGTCCCCCCGGCAGACCACGGGCAACGGCGGCGCGGAACAGGCCGGAGCCGTCGCCGAACACGACCACGAGCCCGCGAACCCACAGAGCACAACTCCCCCGGCGCCCACGACCGGCGACCCCGGCGACGGACGACCACACGAACTGCCCGGGCACCCTGCGATGCCCGAAGCGTACGACCGTCCCGCACAGGCCCCCGATGGTGCCAAATACGGACCCGACAGGGCCGACGCACCCCAACATGGCGTCAACCCGCCCGCCCCGATCGGCACCGGGCCGCTTCCAACCCCCGAAGCTCCGGACACCCCGGCCGCACACGACCCGGCCACCCCGACCAGCGCCCCCGAGTACGCCGCGCGGCACGAGTCCCCCCGGCAGACCACGGGCAACGGCGGCGCGGAACAAGCCGGAGCCGTCGCCGAACACGACCACGAGTCCGCGAACCCGCAGGACACAACACCCCCGGCGGTCACCACCGGCGACCCCGGGGACGGACGGCCGTCCGAGCTGCCCGGCCGGCCTGCGATGCCCGAAGCGTACGACCGTCCCGCACAGGCCCCCGATGGTGCCGAATACGGACCCGACAGGGCCGACGCACCCCAACATGGCGTCAACCCGCCCGCCCCGATCGGCACCGGGCCGCTTCCAACCCCCGAAGCTCCGGACAACCCGCCGCAGGGCGGTGACGAACCCCGGCACGGCCCGGCCACGACGGCCGACGCCCCCGACAGCGCGGCGCACCACGAGTTCCCCGGGCAGGCCGGGACGGTCGCCGAGCGCGACTACGAGCCCGCGAGCCCACGGGAGGCGACCGCACCGGGCAGCACGGCCGACAGGCCCGACGAGGAGCCCGGCGGCCCCATGGGGGACGACCCGCCTTCGGCGGTCGACGGGCCGGGCCGGGCGGGTGAGGGACGCGACCACGGGCGTCCCGCACAGTCCGGCGGCCCGCACGACGGGACGTCCCAAGGCGGGGCGGCCGACGACTCCGCGGACGCGCGGCCGCGCGGGCTTCCGGGGCGCACCGGCGGCGAGCAGCCGGGTGACGGCGGGCGCGGGCTGCGGGCCGTGCCGGACGCCGAGCCGGCGTTCGAGCCCGGCAACCGCCTCGACCAGGAGTTGTACGACGCGACGCTCGCCGGGGACTCGGACGCGTTCCTGCGGGTCCTCCTGAACGCGAACGTGCTCGTCCCGATCCCGGAGGACGCGCCGCTCGAAGTGACGCCGATCCAGCGGGACTTCCGGTGGGACGCCGCGTTGCGGGACGACGCGGCGGTTCGGGTGTTCACGTCGCTGGTGCGGCTGCGCGAGGTCCTGCCGGAGGAGGCCCGGTTCGTCTACGCGGACTTCCGGGAGCTGATCGGCGCGTGGCCGCGCGCGGACTGGGCGATGCTGCTCAATCCGGGGACGCGGATCGGTGCGTCGCTGCGGGGCGAGCAGGTGCGGGCGCTCAGCGAGTGGGCGATCCGCGTGGGGCTGATCCAGGCGCGGCCGGAGGCGCCGCCGCCGCGCGAGCCCGAGCCGCAGCCGCGGGCCGAGGCGCGCCCCGCGGCGCTGCCGCAGCCGGGCGCGGATCCGGACGACCGGGTGTCACAGCTCGCGATCATGCAGAAGGTCGTGCCGCACGGGCATGTCGGCTGGTACCTGGAGCAGGGGTACGACCGGGTCGGCGGGTTCGTGCACCTGACGAGCGACGTGGCCGAGTTGCAGACGCCCGCGCAGTTGTACGAGGCGCTGGGGCTGCTCTACGACGACTCCCCGTTCACGCCCGGGGACGAGGGCGTCTACGTGATCCGGTGGCCCGCGTACTGCCCGGACGTCTACCGGGTCCCGTTCGGCGGCGCCACGGAGGCGGAGATGGCCGCGTGGGGCGAGGCCGGGTGGGTCGTCGAGCGGGCGCCGTTCGTCGGGACGGGGTTCGCGCCGGGCAGCGCGGGGTCGATCCGCGAGTTCAAGGTGGACAGCATCCGGCTCCCCTACGGGTCGGAGATGTACTACATCGCCCCGGATCGTTCGGAGCGGTTCGTGGCGATGTACGACCCGGACCGGCTCGGCTGGCTGCGGCCCGAGGCGGGTACCGAGGGCTGGGACGGACGGACGGAGGCCGCGCAGTGATCCGGGACGGGTACGTCGCACGGTGGCTCGGGCGGGACTTCGAGGCGTCGCCCGGTGCGGACGGCGAGGTCCGGCTGTACACGCCGGACCCGACGGAGGGGTTCGAGGAGCTGCGGCCGGGCCGGTACCGGCGGATCGTCCCGGCGTCGGAGGTCGAGGAGCTGCGGTACGTGCGGACGGCGTGCACGTGGCGCGGCGAGCCGTTCGTCGTCGTGGGCGAGCACGAGTCGTGGGTGCGGGTGGAGTACACCGGCGGCCGGGCCCCGGTCGCCGAACGGCTCGGCCTCGACCGGATCGACCACGGGGTGTGGCAGGCGTGGGCACCGCGCGCGGAGGTGGAGGACGTCCACCAGGAGTTCGTTTGATCGGGGGTTGATCCGGGGCTGGATCCGTGTTCGCATGTGTCCGGGGCCGATCCCCCTTTCGTTACGGCGTTCACAAGACGACGGAGGTGCTGCGGCGGTGGTCTGCCGACCGGCGATGAAACCGCTCTTCGTAGGGCTCGCGGCCGCGGCCGTGGTCGCCGCGGGCGGTGCGTCGGCCGTCGCGGCGACGGATCCGACGACGCCGCCGCCCACGACGTCCCCCTCGACGTCCCCCACGACCTCCCCCACGACCTCCCCCACGACCTCCCCCTCGACGTCTCCCACCGGGACGCCGCGGCCGGGGACGCTGAAGGTCGACATCGCGCCGGCCGCGCAGAAGGTGAAGGTCGGCGCCGAGCCGGTGAAGCTGACGGCGCACTTCGCGGCCCAGGACGGGCCGGTCTCGGGCGTCAAGGTCGTGGGCGTCAAGGCGACGCCGACGGGTGCGAAGCCGATCGTCGAGGGCGACTGCACGGAGCCGTTCGAGTCGGCGGTCTGCGTCATCGGATCGCTCGAAGAGGACGACAAGGACACCCTCGCCTGGACGCTGTCTGTGCCGAAGGAGACGAAGAAGACCGTCAAGGTCGCCTTCGCGGTCACGGTGGCGGCGGCCGGGCTCGAGGAGAACGTCGTCGCCGAGGCGTCCGTGACCTTCACCGTTCCGCCGCCCCCGACCAAGGACCCCACCGAGAAGCCCACGGGCAAGCCGACCCGGACCAAGTCCCCGTCCCCGAAGCCGACCGGCGACGGCAAGGACGACGGCGGCGGCTCGTCGGGTTCGTCCGGCTCCAGCGGGTCGTCCGGCTCCAGTGGCTCCTCCGGGTCCAGTGGCTCGTCCGGGTCCGGCGGCGGGTCGACCGATCTCGACTACCCCGATCCCGCGCCGAACGCGTCGTTCGAGGCGCGGAGCCCGGCCGTGGCGCTCCCGCCGATCGCGGCGCCGAGCCCGTCCGTCGCGCCGAACCCCGTCCCGGCGACGCCGCAGAGCCGGCTGCGGGAGAACAAGGCGCCGGTCGCGCAGGAGCTCACGTTCGAGCGGGTGGCGAGCACGCAGGTGGCGTGGCTCGCGGCCCTGATGGTGGTGTTCGGGCTGCTGCTGACGCAGGTGCGGCTGGGACGGCGCGCCGCGATGGCGCGTGGACGGGTGCCGCGGGGGCAGCACCGGCGGACGCGCCGCGGCATGTTCGGCCGCTGAGCCCCCCGGGCGGACGTCAGGCGCGCAGCAGCGCGTGGCAGGCGATGGCGGTGGCGGCCGTGACGTTGAGGGAGTCGACGCCGTTCGCCATGGCGGTGGCGCTCATCGGGATGCACACCCGGTCGTCGGCCTCGTCGAGCCAGTGGGACGACAGGCCGTCGCCCTCCGAGCCGAGCATGAGCGCGACGCGGTCGCCCATCGGGGCGGCGTCCAGCGGGACGGAGGTCTGGTCGGGGGTGAGGGCGAGGAGCCGGAACCCGGACGCGCGCAGTTTCGCGAGGTCGTCCCGCCGGTTCGTCATGCGCGCGTACGGGACGGCGAAGACGGCGCCCATGGAGACCTTGACGGCGCGGCGGTAGAGGGGGTCGGCGCAGCGCGGGGACAGGACGACGGCGTCGATGCCGAGGGCGGCGGCGCACCGGTAGATGGAGCCGACGTTCGCGTGGTCGACGAGGTCTTCGAGGACGAGGATGCGGCGGGCCCCGGCGACGACGGCGTCGACGGGCGGGAGCGGCAGGCGGGCCATGGAGGCGAGCGCGCCGCGGTGCACCTGGAATCCCGCGATCTCCTCCAGGACGTCGTCGGCGGCGACGTAGACGGGGGCGCGCAGGCCGTCGAGGAGGTCGGCGAGGGGGGCCGCCCAGCGCCGCGCCATGAGCAGGGACCGGACGGGGTGCCCGGCGGCGACCGCGCGGCGGATGACCTTCTCGCCCTCGGCGACGAAGAGCCCGTGCTCGGCCTCGAGGCTCTTGCGGAGGTTGACGTCGCGGAGCCGGACGTAGTCGGCGAGGCGCGGATCGGCGGGGTCTGTGACGGGGACCAGGGTGGCCATCCCCCCATTGTGCCGGGCCCACAAGGCCGGTTACGGCCATGCGGCGCCGTTGCGTTCCCGCGGCGCTACGGTGGGGCGGGATGCCAGGTTCGTCCAAGCATACGCTCATGACCTGCGTCATTAACGGTTTTGAGTTCTTTGTAACCTCTATGCCGTACTACTACAGTGCCGGGGAACATCGGCGGGTTTTTGGGTGAATCGAGGGCAGCCATGAGCGGACGTCATCGCAGTGACTTCCCTGAGGGGGGCGAAGACGGCTGGGACCCGTCCAAGCCCGTCTTCGGTCCGGCGAACGACGGATCGTCCGACTGGTTCGGCACCCGGAACCCGCAGACGCCCCCGCCCGGGCAGGGCGGTGACCGGGGGCGGCCGGGTGAGACCGGCGAGTGGGCCGGCTCGGAGCGGTCGCCGCAGCAGCCCTCGTACGGCGGGCCGTCCGCTTCCGGTGGCTACGGCACCGGGGGTTACGGAACCGCGCGACCCGAAGCGTCCGGTTCGTCCGGCGGATACGGGCAGGGCGGGTACGAACCGGGCGGATACGAACCGGGCGGGTACGGGCAGGGCGGGTACGGCGACGCCGAACGTCCCGGCGCGTCCGGTTCCGGCGCCTACGGGCAGCCGGGGCACCAAGGCGGTGCCGGTTCGGGCGGTTATGCGGCTCCCGGCGGGGCCGCGGCTTCCGGCGGCCACGGCGCGCCGCAGGGGCGGCCCCCGGAGAGCTCGCCGCTCGCCGGTACCGGATACAGCGAGTACGAGTCGATCCGCAGCTCCGACGAGACCCCGTCCGGGTTCTTCGGCGGACGGGCCGGCGGCGGCTCCGGCGAGTACGGCGGGGGCTCGGGCGAGTACGGCGGCGGCTCCGGCGGCTCCGGCGGTTCGGGCGAGTACGGCGGTTCGGGCGGCTACGAGTACGGCCGCAAGCGCAAGAAGAAGCGGAGCCGGAAGGGCGCCCTGCTGGGGCCGCTGGCCGGGGCGGTCGGCCTGGTGGTGCTGCTGGGCGGCGGCGTGTACGCGTTCGCGCAGAGCGGCGGCGGCTGCTCGGGCGACGACGCGATGACGCTGTCGGTCGCGGCGGCGCCCGACATCCAGCCGGTGATCGCGAAGGCCGCGGGCCGGTTCAACGACGCCGGGCACGAGGTGTCCGGGAAGTGCGTCCAGGCGCGCGTGAGGTCGGCCGAGCCGTCGACCGTCGCGACGCTGCTGTCCGGGCAGGGCGTGGCGTCCGACGACGAGGACCGGCCGGACGTGTGGATCCCGGACTCGTCGCTGTGGATCTCGCGTGCGGCCCGCGACGACGGCAAGACGCAGCTCGCGTCCTCCCGGTCGGTCGCGAAGAGCCCGATCGTCATCGGGATGCCCTCGACCCTGGCGGAGCAGCTTAAGCAGAACGGCGTCACCTCGACGCCGTCGTGGGACAACCTGCTCAAGGCGGCGGGCGGCGTCGCGGGCGGCGCCGTCACCAAGAACCAGATGATCCCGGCGGGGTCGGTGCGGCTCTACGTCCCGGACCCGATGAAGAACGCGGCGGGCATGGGCGCGCTGATGATCACGAGCACCCTGCTGGCGAACGACCCCAACCGCGACTCGATCTTCACCGGGATCGTCCGGACGGTGCGGGAGAGCCAGGTCCCGACGGTGGAAGCCCAGTTCGAGCAGTTCGGCAAGGGGCAGGGCGGCGGCAAGCAGCCGATCTCGCTGTCGTCGGAGCAGGCGCTGTGGGCCTTCAACCAGAAGAAGCCGGAGGTTCCGGCGGTGGCGCTGTACCCGATCGAGGGCACGCTGCCGATGGACTACCCGTACACCGTCGCCACCCAGGACGCCGGCGAGCGGGAGGCCGCGAAGCTGCTGGAGGAGGCGCTCGGCGACGCCGAGACGCAGGAGGACCTGCAGGCGGCCGGGTTCCGCACCTCCGACGGCAAGGCCCCGGCGGGGTTCGGCGAGCAGAGCGGCGTCAGCCCGGCCCGGCCCCGGCAGTTGCCCGCGCCGAAGAGCGAAGAGGTCAACGCCGTCATGCAGGCGTGGGCGAAGCTGACGCTCGGCCTGCGGATGCTGACGCTGATCGACGTGTCCGGCTCGATGGCGGAGATGGTCGACGAGAACACCAACCGGCTGCAGGCCATCGGCGCGGTCTCGCAGGCCGGTCTCGGGATGATGTCGGACGACACCGAGCTCGGCCAGTGGCTGTTCTCCACGAACATGAAGAACGGCGCGCCGTACGAGGTGACGGTGCCGATCGGCCCGCTCGGTGAGCGGATCGGGTCCAACACGCGGCGGAACCGGGTGCTGTCGGTGCTGAGCAAGATGCGCCCGAACCCGACCGGCGACACGGCCCTGTACCGGACGATGCTGGACGCCTACAAGAAGATGAACGACACGTTCAAGCCGGAGTTCGGCAACTCGATCCTGCTGCTCACCGACGGGAAGAACGACGACCCGGAGGGCCCGACGCTCCAGGAGACCCTCAAGCGGCTGCGGGACATGCGGGACCCGAACAAGCCGATCCAGGTCAACATGATCGGGTTCGGCCCCGGCGTCGACCGCAACGAGCTGGAGAAGATCGCGGAGGCGACGGGCGGCGGCGTGGCGGTCGCGCAGACCCCGGCGGACATCCAGAAGATCTTCCTGCAGATGCTCTCCCGCCGCATGCGGTAACACTTCCGACACGTCAAGTAGTTTCCACTTTTTCCGCATAGATCTGTCAACCGGGTGCCGCGGTCGCCCGTCGAACATACGGAGGCCCGACGGGGAGCGGGGCCGTCGGGCCTCCGACCTTCCTTCCTCCTCTCTCCGGCCCGCGCCGACGCCCTCGAGTCCGGCGGCCGGGAGAGTCGAACGCTTCCCCCCCTGCCTCACCGGCCCGCCCGTCCCTGACGACGTGGACGGCGGCCGCGCTCTCAGCCCGCGGGAGGACCTCGTGTCCGGTTGGCCCACCTTCGATCGCGCCGACGACGAACGGTCGGCCCTCGCCCTGGCGGGCGGCGACCCCGCCGCGCTCCTCCAGGTCATGGACCGCTACGCCGCCCGCCTCTACGACTACTGCCACGCGCTGCTGCGCGACCGCGACGACGCCGCCGCGGCGCTGCACGACTCGCTCGTCGGCGCGCACGCGCAGATCTCGCGGCTGCGGGAGCCGCACCTGTTCCGGGCGTGGCTGTACGCGCTCGTCCGGGCGGAGTGCCTGCGGCGGCTGGGCGCCCCCGGCCGTCCGGCGGAGCGGCACGAGGCGCCCGAGGTCGAGGACGGCTTCCTCGACGAGGACGAGCTGGCGCGGCGCCTCGAGGCCCGCCGGCTCGTGCGCGGCGCCCTGTCGGTGCTGCGCGGCCGCGAGCGCGAGTCGCTGGACCTGATGCTGCGGCACGGCCTGGACGACACGGAGATCGGCGGCGTCCTCGACCTGGACGCGCCGGAGGCCGCGGAGCTGACCGGAGCCGCCCGCGCCCGGCTGGACGACGCGATCGCCGCGGCGATCCTGCTGCGCACCGCGCCGGACGTCTGCCCGCACCTCGCCGGCGTCGCCGGCGGCGGGTGGCCGCTCCCGGCGCCGGCCGTCCGGGACCTCGTCCGGCACGTCGGGGCGTGCCCGCTGTGCGCCCCGCACGTCGACCGGTCCCCGTCCGCGGGCCGGCTGCTGGCGCTGCTTCCGGTCGCGATGATGCCGCACGACCTGCGCGGCCGCGTCATGGCCACGGCCACCGACCCGGCCATGGCCGCCGAGTACGCCGCCGCCGCCGACCGCGCCGGGCCGTTCGACGAGTGGGGCTGGCCCGCGTCCGGCGACCGCGCGCCCGGGTTCGCCGCCGCGGCGTCCGGCGGCGGGGCCGGCGAGGGCGCCGGGCGGGACCGACGGGACGGCCCGCGCGGGCTCGTGCCCGCGCTCGCCGCCGGGGGCGCCGTGGTCCTGGTCGTCCTCGTGGCGTTCGTGATGATGCCGGACTCGTCGAACGAGAACCCGCTGGGCGCCCGCCCGGGCCCGAGCGGCACCGCCGCCGTCGCGCCCGCCGACCCGGCGCGGTCGCCGGGGGACTCGCCGTCCCCGTCGGGGTCGGCGTCCCCGAGCGGCACCCCGACCGCGTCCGCCACGCCGTCGGCGACGTCCGCGTCGCCCGCCCGGTCCGCGACGCCGCGCCGGACGGCGACGCGCACGTCCCGTCCGTCCCGCCCGTCCGCCCCGGACGGCGGCGAGCAGGCCGCGGGGTCGCTGCGGGTGGAGGGCGGTCCCTGCAGGCTGCACGGCGACGGTGACGGGTGCTCGATTCCCGTGCGCGCGGTCGGCGGCCCCGTGAGCTGGTCGGCCGGCGCGTCGCCGCCGCTCTCGGCCGCGGGCGGCGGTACGTTGCGGAGCGGTGAGGGCGGCGCCGCGGCGGTGTCGCTGCACTGTTCCGAGCCCGGGTCGGGGACGGGGGCGGTAACGTTCTCCCCCGGCGGCGCGTCGGTCCAGGTGTCCTGGACGTGCCCCGGCGGGAACGACGGGCAGGGGGACGGGCCGGACGACTGACGACCGGCCGGTCATGAGACCCACATCACTTTCGCGCGCGTAGTACCTGATCAAGTAGCCGAAACGGCCACGGGGAGTACGTCCCCCATCACAAAGATTCGGTCATCCGGGAGAAATCCGCGAAATTTGGTGGCAAGATCGGGCAACCAGAGCGGCCCGACGCACGTCGGCGCTCACCGGGGGCGCTCGATCAGACACACCGGAATCGACCGAGGAGGACATCCGTGGCCGGTGAGCCGAGGCCCGGGCAGAACGACGCCGTCCGGCTGGCGGAGTCGCTGCGGGCCGGGGACGTCATCGCGCTGACCGAGGTCTACGACGCCTATGCGCCGTTCCTCTTCGACTACTGCCACGGGCTGCTGCGCGACCGCGTCGAGGCGGCCGGGGCGCTGCGGAACTGCGTGATCGCCGCGCGCGAGCACGCCGGCCGGCTGACGGAGCCGGAGCGGCTGCGCGGCTGGCTGTACGCGATCGCCCGCAAGGAGTGCATGCGGCGCCGCGACAGCCCGAACCGGCACACCGGGCAGGAGGCGCCGGAGGCCGACGACGGGCTGACCCCCGAGCAGGTGGCGCGCCGCGACGAACGCCGCAAGCTCGCGCACAGCGCCCTCGCCGCGCTGAGCGGGCGGCAGCGGGAGACGATCGACCTGCACGTCCGGCACGAGCTGGACGAGGTCGACCTGTGCGGCGTCCTGGGCGTGCCGCTCGAGGACGTCTATCCCCTCGTCGAGCAGACGCGCCGGGACCTGGACGCCGGGGTCCGGGCGGCGCTCGTCGCGCAGAACCACCTCCGGGACTGCCCGGCCGCCGCCGCGCTCGCCGACGCGTGGCCGCTGCCTCCGCAGACCGCGGCCGACCTCGTCCGGCACGTCGCGGAGTGCCCCGTGTGCGGGGCGCGGGAACTCCAGGTGCCGCCGCCGGACCGGCTGCTGGCCGTGCTGCCGATCGCCGCGATCCCGGCCGACCTGCGGCTGGACGTGCTGACCGCCGCGACCGCCGACGACCGGGCCGGGAACCGGCGGGCGATCGCCGCGTGGACCGAGCCGTTCGACGAGTACGGCTGGCCGCTCCCCTACGAGCCGACGGTCACGCGCGCCAAGGAGAAGCCGCAGCGCAAGCGCGGGCCGGTCTACGCGCTGGTCGGCGCGGGCGTCACGGGCATCGTCGTGCTGGCCGGGGCGCTGACCGCGTTCGGCGGCGAGGGCGACGGCGCGTCGTCGCTGCCGCGGGTCTCGGCCCGCCCCAGCATCAGCGACGCGTCCGGCGGGCCGATCCCGACCGAGTCGAAGCCGGTCGACCCGTCGCCGACGAGCTCGTCGCCCTCCCCGACCGAGTCGGCGTCGCCGTCGGAGTCGCCGTCCGAGACCCCGTCCGAGACGCCGTCGCAGACGCCGACGACCGAGCGGCCGGCCGAGGACCCGCCGCCCTCCACGCCGGACCGCCCGGACCGTCCCACCCGGGGCAGCCTCGCCGTGAGCGGCTGCGAGATGGACTGGCCGGACGACGAGTGCGGCATCACGATCCGCGCGGTCGGCGGCCCGGTCGACTGGCGCGTCACCGGCGTGTCGGACGGGCTCAGCGCGGGCGGGTCGGGCCACCTCGCGGCGGGCCGGTCCACGACGGTGCCGGTGCGCAAGGAGGCCGCGTGCTGGGGAGAGAGGACCGGTTCGGTCTCCTTCTCCCCGGGCGGAGCCGCGTCGGTCACCTACTGCTGACCCCCGCCTCCGCGCACGGCCCGGCCGTCAGAACGTGCCGGTGTCGAGGACGCGGTGCGCGCGGGCCAGCAGCACCGGCACCGCGTCCCCGATCCGGTCGAAGCCCTCGCCGACGGTCGCCTTCTGCAGGTAGCGGGCGTGGATGCCCTCGAGGATCACCGCGAGCTTGAAGCACGCGAACGCAACGTAGTAGTCGAGGTCGGCGACGTCGAACCCGGTCAGCTCCGCGTACCGGGCGGCGAACTCGGCGCGGGTGAGGAACCCGGGCGCCGCGGTGATCGTCGCGCCGACGGGCAGCAGCTCGTCCGCGGCGTCGGCGGCCTCCGCCCAGTACACGAGCGTCAGGCCGAGGTCCGACAGCGGGTCGCCGAGCGTGGACATCTCCCAGTCGACGACCGCGGCGATCTCCGGTTCGGGTTCCAGCCGGGCCAGCGCGTTGTCCAGCCGGAAGTCGCCGTGGACGAGCCGGGCCGGGGCGTCCGCGGGCAGCCGCTCGCCGAGCCGCGCGACGAGCCGGTCGTACTCGGGCAGGTCGCGGACGGCCCCGGTGGCGCGGACCGCCTCCTGCGAGCCGTCCCACTGCTTGCCCCACCGCTTGAGCTGCCGCGCCATGTAGCCGTTCGGGCGGCCGAAGTCGCCGAGGCCCGCGGCGCCGACGTCCACGGTGTGGATCGCGGCGAGCGCCCGGACGAGCGCCTCGCTGAGCCCGCGCGCCTGCCCGGGGCTCATCCCGGCGGCGTCCTCGCGGGTGCGCAGGACCCGGCCCTCGACGAAGTCCATGAGGTAGAAGCGGGCGCCGATGACGTCCTCGTCGTCGCAGAACGCCAGCGTCGTCGGCACGGGCACGGACGTCCCGGCGCCGAGCGCGCTCAGCACCCGGTACTCGCGGGCCATGTCGTGCGCGGTGGGCTGGACGTGCCCGAGCGGCGGGCGGCGCAGCACGATGCGGCGGGCGCCGTCCGGTCCGCCGTCCAGCGTGATGCCGTAGGTGAGGTTGGAGCGGCCGCCGGCGATGAGGTCGATCGCGGTGATCCGGCCGCCGCCGGGCAGCGCGCCGGCCAGCCAGTCCGCGAGGCGGGGGACGTCGATGCCGGGGACCCCGGCCGGAAGGTCTGCGTCAACGGTCATGACGCCCTATTAGAACGCCACTCGGTTCGGAAGGTAAACCCCCGAGGGGTGTCGGCGCGATCGGATGTCCTTGCGCACCGTGATTATTCGGCCACATCCGGCCGTCGCGTCACACTGATTTACCGAGCGTCAAGTGGAAGTGTTGACGTGCGCCGGATTCACCCCGCATGGACCGGTTCATGAGAATTTCGCCCGGCCGATCGGCACCGCGCCGGGCGTTCCGGGACGGCGGGGCCCGCGCGAGCGACGATGACCGGGACGAAGTGGGCGTCCCGGGCGACGTCGCGGCCGCCGACACCGGCCCATGGCGGCAAGCTGGACATATCGGTCTCGCTGGGCTAAGAGAATAGGACTAGACCATTCGGGGCCGACCCCGGCCCGATTGGGGGGACGCACCGTGGCAGACGCATGGCTGCCGGGAGCCGCACGCATGCCCGTACGAGACGACGGCGGAGGAATGCAGGGAGGTGCGCCTCGGGTCGTCTGGTTCACCGGGGACCATGATCCCCGCTCCGTCTCCGCCCGTTCCGTCGCCGCCGACCTGGTCAAGCAGGGCCGCCCGACGCACCTGGTCTGGCATCCCGGCACCGGCGAGACCGTCCAGCTCCTGCCCGCCACCCGCGCCGCCCGGCTGCTCGCCGCCCCCGTGTGCCGCGAGGGCCGCACCTGCCTGCAGATCATGGTCGTCGGGCAGGCCCGCGTGCCGTTCACCGGGTCGCTGCTCACCGGCATCGACGCCATCATGCGCTGGCTGGACGCCTGGCACATCGCCCGCCGCTGGCCCGCCGGCCCGCCGCTGCCCTCCCCGCAGTCGTACCACTCGCAGCGCAGCCGCCGCGACTGGGCGCGCGGCGGGCACTTCGGCGCGTCCCAGGCCCCGCTCGCGGAGCGCCCCGACCCGGGCGGCATCGACATCCGCCGCATCACCGGACCCGACACGCCCGTCGCGCCCATTCCCCGGCCGCGCGCGCCGATCCCCGAGCCGTCCCTGCTGACCCGCACGGCGCCGCTGCCCGGCCCGGCGCGCCCGCCGGCCGGTGAGCCCGTCCCGGTCGGCGCCCCGTCCTAACCGGCGAGCTCGCGGATCACCGCGCAGCCCGCCCGCAGCTCCGCCGGGCCCGCCGCCGTCCCGTAGCCGATCACCAGCCCGGACGCGGCCGCCGGCCCGGCGGAATGCTGTTCGAGCGTGTCCACCAGCACGCCCCGCGCCGCCGCGCGCGCCGCGACGTCCGCCGGGTCCCCCGGGACGTCCACCACCAGGTGCAGGCCCGCGGTGTCGCCGTGCAGCCGCAGCCCGGCCAGCGCCGCCACCACCGCCGCCCGCCGCCGCGCGTACTCGCGGCTCATCCGGCGGACGTGCCGGTCGACGTCCCCGCGCTCCAGCAGCAGCCGCAGCGCCTCCTGCGGCACCACCGGCGTCCGGTCGTTCAGCTCCGCCCGCCGCCGCGCCACCGCCTCCACCAGGTCGGGACGCCCGACGAGCCACCCCACGCCCATGTCGACCGTGAGGATCTTCGACGTCGTCCCCAGGTACACCACGACCTCCGGGTCGAGCCCGTACAGCGCCGGCAGCGGCGCGACGTCGTACCGGAACTCGCCGTCGTAGTCGTCCTCGGCGATCAGCGCGCCCGTCCGCCGCGCCCACGCCAGCAGCGCCCGCCGCCGCGGCACCGGCAGCACCCCGCCCATCGGGAACTGGTGCGACGGCGTCGTGTACACCAACCGCAGATCGTCCGGCAGCGCCTCGACGACCAGCCCGTGCTCGTCCACCGGGCACGGCACCGGTTCCGCGCCCCGCCCCGCCAGCACCGCCCGCGCCCGCCGGTACCCGGGATCCTCCACGCCCACCCGGTCGCCCGGCCGCAGCACCGTCGCCGCCAGCAGGTCCAGCCCGTTCGTCGCGCCCCGCGTGACCAGGACGTCCGGGCAGTGCACCCCGCGGTTCCGGCGCACGTGCTCGGCGAGCTCCGCCCGCAGCCCCGGCAGCCCCCGCGGGTCCTGCCGCCACCGCGGCGGCACCCCGGACGCCAGCCGCCACGCCCGCCGCCACGCCGGCGTGTCCAGCGCGCCCACCCACGGCAGGCCCGGCCGCAGGTCGATCACCCCGTCCCCCGGCTCCGGCTCCGCGGCCCGCACCCGTCCCGCGCCCGGCTCCGGATCGGCCGTCACCCCCTCCGCGACGAACGTGCCCGACCCGTGCCGGCCCACCAGCCAGCCCTCCGCGTACAACTGCTCGTACGCCTCCGTCACCACCGTCCGGCTCACCCCGAGCCGCGCCGCCAGCGCCCGCGTCGCCGGCAGCCGATCCCCCGCCGCCAGGCGTCCGTCCCGCATGGCGCCGCGCAACTGTCCCGCGAGCTGCGCGTGCAGGGACTCGTCCGCGTCCCGGTCGACGACGATGGGCAGCAAAGTGGTCTCTCCTTATCGACCGCGAGTGGCCCTCCCGACCAGGCCACCGTCGGCCTAGCGTAAACCGGCATGAACCCGCTCTCCGCGACGCCCCGCACGCGGCTCGGCCGCCTGCCGGAACGCTCGTCCGCCGACCGCGCCGTGCTCCACGAGATCCTCGACGCCGCGCTGATCTGCCACCTCGGCGTCGTCATCGACGGCTCCCCCCGCGTCATCCCCACCGGCTTCGGCCGCCTGGACGACACCCTCTACCTGCACGGCTCATCCGGCGCCGCGAGCCTCCGCCACGGCCCGTCCCGCGACGTCTGCGTCACCGTCACCCACCTCGACGGCATCGTCGTCGCCCGCTCCCTGTTCCACCACTCCCTCAACTACCGCAGCGCCATCGTCTACGGCACCCCCGCCGTCCTCACCGGCGACGACAAGCTCACCGGCCTGCGCGCCATCACCGAGCACCTCACCCCCGGCCAGTGGGACCACGCCCGCCGGCCGAACCGCAAGGAACTCGCGGCCACGACCGTCCTCGCCCTCCCCCTCGCCGAGGCGTCCGTCAAGATCCGGCAGGGCCCCCCGGGCGACGACCCCGAGGACCTCGCCCTCGACGCGTGGGCCGGCGTGGTGCCCGTCCGCCAGACCTTCCTCCCCCCGGTCCCCGACCCGACGCTGCGCCCCGGCATCGAGCCCCCGCCGCACATCACGTCCCGTCCGACGTCCTGATACTCGGTGCCCCGCGTGGTCGTCCATGGTCGTAAAGTGAAGGCCATGAACGAGCGGCTCGTATGGGTGGACTGTGAGATGACGGGGCTCGACCTGCGCAAGGACGCCCTGATCGAGATAGCCGCGCTGGTGACCGACAGCGACCTGAACATCCTCGACGAGGGCGTCGACATCGTGATCAAGCCCCCGCCGGAGGCCGTCACGCAGATGACCAAGATCGTCCGCGACATGCACACGACGTCCGGGCTGCTCGACGTCCTGCCCGGCGGCGTCACGCTCGCCGAGGCGGAGAAGACCGTCCTCGACTACGTCCGCGGACACGTCAAGGACGCCAACAAGGCCCCCCTGTGCGGCAACTCGATCGCCACCGACCGGTCGTTCCTCGCCCGGGACATGCCCGCCCTCGACGCCCACCTGCACTACCGCATGGTCGACGTCTCCTCCATCAAGGAACTGGCCCGGCGCTGGTACCCCCGCGCCTACTTCGCCAGCCCGGAGAAGAAGGGCGGCCACCGCGCCCTCGCCGACATCACCGAGAGCATCCAGGAACTGCGCTACTACCGCGCCGCCGTCTTCGTCCCCCAGCCGGGCCCCGACTCCGACACCGCCCGGGCCCTCGCCGCCGAGATCTCCGGCTGACCCACTCCCGCGGACCCGCTACACTACTGGGAGCCGGACGAGTTCCGGCCACGGTGGGTGTAGCTCAGCTGGCAGAGCACTTGGTTGTGGTCCAAGATGTCGGGGGTTCAAGTCCCCTCACTCACCCCAGGCGTAAGGGCCCCGGTCGTCGCAGGCGACCGGGGCCCTTTCCGTTTCCCCGGACGGCCGGTGCAGCGCGGCTGTTCGGGGGACGGGATCCGGGCTAGGTTGTGCGCGTGATCAAGGAAGCCTTCGGCCGGCCGGCGCTGGTGGTCTGCGGGACGCTCGCGCTCGGAGCGTTCGGGGCCTGGGTGGACGAGGGGCTCGGGCGGGACGCCCTCGGCATGTTCATCATCGTCCTCGGAGCGATCTTCTGCGGCCCCGGCACGTTCTTCTACGCCTCCGGCGCCTCCCCGCTGGGGTGCGTCACCCTGCTCGCCGGGGCGTTCGCCGCGCTCGCGTTCGGCGTGGGGCTGTCGTTGGAGATCAACACCCGCCTTCTGCGCGAGCACGGCGTCGACGCCGAGTGCAGGTTCCAGCGGCGGCTCCCCCCGCCCAGCGAGAACAGCCGGCGGTGGCGGCTGGAGTGTCCGGACGGGCGGACGGCCGATCTCACGACCGACCGCCTCACGCGGAACGCGGACGGTCTCGTCCCGGTCCGGTACGACCCCCGCGGCCGTACCGACGCCGTCGAGGCGGCGGACTGGGAGAGCCGGAGCGAGAACCCCTGGCCCAGGCGGATGCTGTTCGGCGGCGGAGCCGTCGTCGTCTGCCTGCCCTTCGCCGCGGCCTGGACGCGGCCCCTCGAGGACGACGACCTCTGAGCGCGGCGACTCAGGTGCGGGCGACCTTGCGGGGGAAGACGACGGCGATCAGCCAGACCGCGAGAGCCATCAGGCCCGTGCACCACAGGACGCCGATCCAGGCGTCGGAGCCCGGGGAGTGGCCGTTCATCAGCGCCCGCGAGGCGTCGATGATCGGCGTCATCGGCTGGTGTTCCGCGATGGGGCGCAGCCAGGACGGCATGGACTCCACGCGCGCGAACCCGCTCGACACGTAGGGCAGGAAGAGCAGGATGAAGCCGTAGCCGTTCGCGGCCTCGGCCGAACCCGCGACCATCCCGAGCAGCGCGAACACGCACGTGATCATGAGGATCCACAGCGCGATCAGGCCGACGGCGGCGAGGAACCGCGGGACGTCCGCGTCGGTGCGGAAGCCGACGGCGAAGCCCACGAGGATCACCACCGAGGTCGCCAGCAGGTTGCGGACCATCGACGACGCCGTGTGGCCGAGCAGCACGGTCACGGACGGGAACGGCATGGTGCGCAGCCGGTTCATGAACCCGGTGGTCATGTCGTTGCTGACCACGACGGACGTGTAGGAGGCGCCGAAGCCCGCGGCGGTCAGGGCGATCGCCGGCATGACGAACGACAGGTACGCCGCGCGCCCGCCGCCCCCGCCGACGTCCATCGCGCCGCCGAGGACGTACGTGAAGATCAGCATCAGCATGACCGGGAGCAGGACCGCCATCAGCAGCGACTCGCCGTCGCGGAAGGAGTGCCGGAGGCTGCGGACGGTGAAGACGTGCAGGCCGGTGAGGAACCCGGCGCCGCGGGCCGGGGTCACGGGGGTGGCGGTCATGCTGCCTTCTTTCCGGTGAGCTGGAGGAACACCTCGTCGAGCGTGGGGCGGCGGACGGTGACCTGGACGTCGGGGCGTGCGGCGGCGAGGGCCGCGAGGCGCCGGGAGACGTCGGCGGCCGAGCCCCGGGTGGGGATCTCCTCGATGACGCGGCCGTGGCCGTCGTGCACCTGGATGGTCGAGCCGCCCACGTTCTCCTTGAGCTGGGACGGGGTGCCGTCCGCGACGATGCGTCCGCCGTTCAGGACCAGGACCCGCTCGGCGAGGACGTCGGCCTCCTCGAGGTACTGGGTGGTGAGGAAGATCGACGTGCCGCCGGCGGCGAGGGCGGTGATCTCCTCCCACAGCGCCCGCCGGCTGCGGGTGTCCAGGCCGGTGGTGGGCTCGTCGAGGAAGATCAGTTCGGGGTGGGCGATGAGGCTCACCGCGATGTCGAGCTTGCGGCGCATCCCGCCCGAGTAGGTGCCGACGCGCCTGCCCGCCGCCTTCGCCAGGTCGAAGCGGTCGAGCAGGTCGGCGGCGCGGGCGGCGGCGGCGCGGCGGGACAGGCCGAAGAGCCGCCCCATCATGAGCAGGTTCTCGATCCCGCTGAGCTGCCCGTCCACCGCGGCGTACTGCCCGGTGAGGGAGATGAGGCCCTGGAGTTCCCTCTTGTCCCTGCGGACGTCCAGGCCCAGCACGCGGGCGGCGCCGGAGTCGGGGGACGTCAGCGTGGACAGGATGTTGACCAGCGTGGTCTTGCCCGCGCCGTTCGGGCCGAGGAGCGCGTGGACGCCCGGCGGGAGCCGCAGGTCGAGGCCGTTGAGGACCTCCTGCTTCCCGAACCCCTTGGTGAGCCCGTCGAGCTCGATGAGATGTTCTGTGTATCGCATACACTGAGTATGCCATACACCGTTTATCTCATACACAGTAATTTTGGTGAGAGCATCGGGGACCATGGGAGACACGACCGAGACCGGCCTGCCGCGCGCTCTCGCGATCGCCTGGGGGGTGCAGGACGTCCCGCAGCGCGGCCCCAGCCGGGGGCTGACGCACGAGCGGATCGTGGCCGCCGCCATCGAGATCGCCGACGCGCACGGGCTCGGTGCCGTGACCATGCAGGCGGTGGCGAAGTCGCTCGACTTCACCACCATGTCGCTCTACCGGTACGTGTCCAGCAAGGACGAGCTGCTGCGCCTCATGCAGGACGCCGCGCTGTCCTTGCCCGAGGAGGTCGAGCTGCCGGACGACTGGCGCGCGGCCCTGCGCGCGTGGGCCGACCTCATCCGGGACGCCTACCGCGTGCACCCCTGGGCGCTCGAGATCCCGCGCGGGCAGGCGGCCGTCCTCATGCCCCGCACGGTCCGCACCGCCGACCTCGGGCTGGCGGCGATGTCGGGCATCGCCCTCGACGACGGCGAGAAGATCGCCGTGCTCCTGCTCATCTCCCAGCACGTCGCCTCGATGGTGGAGCTCGAGCGGTCCCTCGCCGCCGAAGGCGGGTTCACCGCCACCCCCGAGGGGCTGGAGAAGCTCCGCCGGGCCATCGCCCCCGACCGCTTCCCCCACATCGCCGCGATCATGGCCGCCGGGGGCTACGTCGCCGACGCCCCCGCGCCCCCGGACGCCCCCGAAGGGGTGGACGACGAGTACGAGTTCGGCCTCGACCTGCTCATCGCCGGCCTCGAGTCCCTGGAACGCCGCGCGCGGAGACGACCGTGAGGAGGACGGCCGCAGCGGCTCGGACACCTGGGCCGGGCCCAGGCTGAACGAGCAGCCGGACTCCCACGGGCCCCGCGCGGCCGATGCCGCACCCGCCGTTCGGGGGAGATCGCACACGCGCGTCCGTCCCGCTCGGCACGGTTCCATCGACTATGGATCACCGGCCGGTTATGCTCCGTCTTCATACCTGTCAACGACACCCCAAGGGCAACGGATGAGTGTCGATGAAACGGCCCCCCTGCGCGTCCTCGTGGTGGACGGCGACGCCCGGGTCCGCGCCGACGTGATCGCCCTGCTGGAGTCCAGCGACGAACTCTCGGTCGTCGCCGACACCGCCACCGGATCCGCCGCCCTCGCCCTCGCCGAACGCCTGCGCCCCGACATCGTCCTCGTGGACGCCGCCGCGGCCCGGCACTCGACGTCGCTGGCCCGCACCGCCCGCGTGTTCGTCCTCGCCGCACCCGGCGACGGCGCCGCCGCGTCCGCCGTCCGGGACGGCGCCTGCGGCCACCTCGTCCCCGGCGCCTTCACCCCGCAGGACCTGATCCGCGGCGTCCGCGACGCCTCCCGCGTCTCCCTCGGCCTGTCCGCCCGCGAGGCCGAGGTCATGGACCTCATCGCCACCGGCCGCTCCAACGGCGAGATCGCCCGCCAGCTCTTCCTCAGCGAGAAGACGATCAAGAACCACGTCAACCGCATCTACGCCAAGCTCGGCGTCAGCTCCCGCGCCACCGCCATCGCCATGTGGCGGGGCATGATGAGCGTCATGCCGGCGAAGGACTGAAACCGATTCGCACTGCTCCACGGCTCCTGATACTGTTCTTCCTGTCGCCAGGGACACCGGCCAAGGCCGGAGCCCCCAACGACAGGCGCCGTTAGCTCAATTGGCAGAGCAGCGGACTCTTAATCCGCGGGTTCGGGGTTCAAGTCCCTGACGGCGCACCCACGACAAACAGCGACGACCTCTCCGGCGAGAGTCGTCGCTGTCGCCGCATAAGGCGGAATCAAGCCACTCGCGCCCGCCTCCACGCGCACATTTCACGGCCCCATACTTCCGATCCTTCGGGCCCGGCCGTCCCTGCATTCGGACGTTCCGTCAACGCAGAACCCTCGCGGCCGGGTTGGTGGACCGCTTCCGGCGGGAGGTCCTTCAGGTGGTGAAGCCGGACACGGCTTCCGCGAAGGACGCCGGTTAGAGGCGGGGGTCGTAGGGGGTGGCCTGGAGGGTGAAGAGGCGGGCGTAGTCGCCGTTCGCCGCCATCAGGGCGTCGTGGGTTCCGTGTTCGGTGATGCGGCCGTCGCTCAGGACGACGATGAGGTCGGCGTCGCGGACGGTGCCGAGGCGGTGCGAGACGAGGACGCTGGTGCGGCCGTGGCGGTGGCGGCGGAGGGACGCGTGGACGTCGTGCTCCGCCTCGGCGTCGAGGCCCGAGCTGGGCTCGTCCAGCAGGAGCAGGTCGCGGTCGCGGCGCAGGAGGGCGCGGGCGAGGGCGAGGCGCTGCCACTGCCCGCCCGACAGGGCGACGCCCGCGTCCTCCTCGCCGCCGAAGATGCGGCTGAGCATCGTGGCGTAGCCGTTCGGGAGGGCCTCGATCGCGTCGTGGACGCCGGCGCGGCGTGCGGCCTCCCGGACGAGGGCGTCGTCGTGGACGTTCAGGTCGCCGAGGTTGATGTTCTCGGCGGCGGTGAGGTCGTACTCCATGAAGTCCTGGAAGACGACGCCGATCCGTTCGCGGAGTTCGGTGGGGTCGGCGTCGCGCAGGTCCACGCCGTCCCAGGTGATCGAGCCCTTGTCCGGGTCGTACAGCCTGCACAGGAGTTTGACGAGGGTGCTCTTGCCCGCACCGTTCACGCCGACGAGGGCGACGGACCGGCCGGCCGGGACGAACAGGTCGATGCCGCGCAGGATCCAGGGGTGCTCGTCCCCGTAGCGGAACCAGACGTCGCGGAACTCGATGCCGTGCCGCAGGGCGGGGACGGGACGGCCCGGACGCGCGGGCATGCCGGGCTCCGCGGTGACGACGGCCGAGTAGTGCGCGAACATGAGGAGGGCGTTGTGCGCGTCGGCCCACCGGTCGATGACCGAGGCCAGGGCCGCCTGGACGCCCGCGACGGCGGCGACGAACACGGTCACGTCGCCGGGGGTGAGGCGGTTCGAGGCCGCTTCCAGGACGGCCCACACGAGGCCGCCGCCCGCGACGGCGCCGCCGACGAGGGCGAGGAGGGACTGGCCGCGCAGCGTCTTCAGGTCGACCCGGCGTTCGGCGTCGTTGGTCGAGCGGACCTCGGCGAGCATCCGGGCGCGGAAGTGGTCGCCCAGGCCGAAGAGCCGCGTCTCCTTCGCGGCCTCCGGCCGGGTCAGCAGTTCCCCGTAGAACACCTCGCGCCGCATGCCGGGGCTGATCCGCCACATCGTCCGGGCCCGTTCCCGGCTGAGGCGGAGCTGGATCGTGATCGCGGGAAGGGTCGCCAGGAAGATCACCCCGACGAGGAAGGGGTTGATCACCAGGAGGGTGCCGACGAAGCCCGACATGGTGATGAGCGACTGGGCGATGGCGAGGGCGCCGCCGATCAGCCGGTCCGGCGCGTTCTGGCTGGACTCGTGCGCGAGCCGGAGGCGGTCCTGGAACGCGGGGTCCTCGAGGCGGCGCAGGCCCGCGTCGGCGTTGACGGCGCCGAACAGGCGGTCGACGACCAGGGCGCGGACGGCCCGGCGAAGCTGGGCCTGCGCGTAGGTGGAGGCGTGCGGCACGAGGACGACCGACAGCCCGCACGCGGCGAGCCCCGCGGCGAGGAGGGTGAGGGCGTCCCGGTCGGCTCCGCGGGCGAGTCCGTCCAGGACGAGTTTGGTGAGCCACGCGGTGGCGACCGGGGCCAGGCCGGCGAGGACGGCGAGGAGCACGGACGCGGTCGTCGCGGCGGGGTGCGCGCGCCACGCGAGCGCGGCGACGGTCCCGGCCCGCCGGGCGGGTCCGTTCACGTACGGGCCGGCGCGGGCAGCCCGGACGGGTCGAGCGCCGCGGCCGTGACGACCGCGTCCGGCCCGACGACGTAGAAGCCGGGGAAGGCGGGACGGCCGAACGCGGCGGCCACGGGACCGTCCGGCGGTTCGACCACGACGGCGGCGACCGGGGACAGTGCCGCGACGAACGGTTCGGCGTCGTCCCGTCCGCCTTCGACCACCGCCAGGACGGGGCCGGCGGAGCCGCGGGCGCGGTCGGCGAACTCGGGCAGCCGCTCCCGGCAGGAGGCGCACGTGGTGGAGAAGAGGCCCACGATCGTCGGCTCGGTGAAGAACGCGCGGGACACGGCGGTGCCGTCGATGCCGGTCGCGGTGAACTCGCCCAGCGGGGTACCGGGCGGGGTGAACGGGACGGGCGGGGCGGCGGGCCGCTCGCGGAGGCGGCGGACGATCGCCAGGATCAGTACGAGGTCGAACACGCTGAGGAGCCCGACGAAGACGAGGCCCGCGACGAGGTATGGCAACGGTGGTCCCCTTGTGGCCGCGTCAGCGTGGGGCGGGCGCGGTCAGCAGGTCGGTCAGTTCGCCGAAGAAGACGAACACGAGGGTGAGGACGCCCGCGGCGGCGACGGCGACGGCCGCTCCCCCGGGGTGCGCCGGGCCCGGCGCCGTCAGGTGCGCGGCCAGGCCGCCCGCGGCGATCGCCGCGAGCGCGAGGTTGCGGACGACGTGGGGGCGGCCTAGGGGGGCGGTCCCCGTGCCGAAGCAGCGGCAGGCGGCGGGACGGCCGGCGCGGAGCGAGCGGTGGATCGCCGCGGCGAACGCGAGCAGGACGGCGGCGGCCAGCGCGAGGCCGGCGGGCGCGGTCCGCGCGGTCGCCTGCAGGGCGGCGGCGGCCGTCTCGGCGGCCACGACGGCGAGGGCCGTCGCGGTCGCCGGGAGGCCGGGTGCCAGCCCGGGCACCGAGCGCCGGAACTCCGCGAACGCCGCCCGTCCGCGCACCTTGCCGAGCACCGCGACGACGAAGATCGCGGCGATGGCGCAGCGGGCGGCGAGCGCGGCGTACTGCACGATGCCCCGGCGTCCTAGCGGCAGTAGGTCTTACCGGCGTAGATGCAGCAGCGCATGCCGGTGGAGGTCCACCAGCAGGGCTCGGCGCGTGCGGTGGTGGAGGGCAGGAGCCGGTCGAGAATCCGGTCGCCCAGGCGGTTGACTGCACGGATCATGGGGGCCTCCTCCGGTCGTGCCGGTGTCGTACCGGCCGGCGGGGTGTCGTGCGGCGCGTCTCGGAGGTGATCGGCGCTCGCTGCCCAGAAGCTAACCTCGCTGATCATCTCCGGCAAGGGAGCGGGCCCGCGGTGGACCGATCTTGTGGAGTGTGCGATCAACGGTGCCCGCCGGTTGGTGGGTTTGTGCCATGGGACGGCCGTTGACCGGGCGGCGGAGTGACGCTCAAGCGGCGCACCACCACGCCCAGTAGCCGGTCGCCGGGGTACGGTCCGCGGTGGCGGGAGTCGACGCTGTCGGGGTTGTCGCCGAGGACCGCGAGGGTCCCGGCGGGCACCGTCCCGTCCTCGCCGGGGACGCCCGGGGGCAGCGGGTCCCCGGGGAGGGCGGCGACGCGTTTGACGTTCCAGGTGCGGCCGTCGGGTCCCGGCGGGCCCGGCAGGAGGGGGCCGTCCGGGGGCGGTTCCAGGACGACGACGTCCCCGCGCCGGACGCGGTGCAGGGGCCGCCGCCGGACCAGGACGCGGTCGCCTTCGCGCAGGGTGGGCGCCATGCTGGTGCCGCCGACGGTGACGACCACCAGGTTCCCGCGCGCCCATCCGAGGGCGGCCAGCGCCGCCGCGGCGGCGACGCCCGGCGCCAGCCGTCTCCGTGAGATCGACATCCGGCTCATGGCCGACAGATGGTAGCCCGGCGCCGTCCGCGGCGTGCGCGGGCGGTCAGGGGCGCAGGACGAGGCGGATGGGGTTGCCCTCCTTGCCCGCGAGGCGTTCGACGGCCTGGGCGGCGTCGGCGAGGGGGAGGACGTCGCTGACGGACTCGGCGAGGTCGAGGCGGCCCTGCTCGATGAGGCGGACGAGCTGTTCGACGTGCTCGGGTTCGGAGCCGTAGTGCCCGAGCACCTGCTGGCGCAGGTAGCTGAACAGGGTGTCGTGGGCGATGGTGACGGGCCGTCCGCTGAGGCCGACGAGGACGAGCCTGCCGTCCTTGCCGAGGACGCCGAGGGCCTGGTCGCGGACGGCCGGGACGCCCGCGAAGTCGAACGCGGCGGCGAGCCCGCGGCCGCCGGTGGCGGCCTTGACCGTGTCGCCGAAGTCGGCGGCGCCCGGGTCGAGCACGAGGTCGGCGCCGAACCGCAGGGCCCGCTCCCGGGCCGCTTCGACGGGGTCGATCGCGATGATCGGGGCGGCGCCGAGCAGGCGCAGCAGCTTGACGGCGTGGGCGCCGAGGCCGCCGAGTCCCCAGACGCCGACGGCCTCCCCGGCCTGCGTCCGCGCGGTGGCGCCGACGGCCGCCCACGGGGTCGAGACGGCGTCGGGGACGATGCACGCCTGCTCGAACGGGAGCGAGTCGGGGATCGGGACGATCGTCCGTTCCGCGGCGACGGCGAACTGGGCCCAGCCGCCGTCGTAGTCGACGCCGCGGGTGAGGATCCTGCCGTCGAGGTCCTCCTCGCCCGCTTGCAGGAGGACGCGGCGTCCGGGGGCGAACCGGGTCGCGCCCTCCCCGGCCGCCTCGACGACGCCCGCGACCTCGTGGCCGAGCGTGACCTCGTCCCCGCGCAGGTAGAGGGGGGAGAGCGTGCCGTCGATCAGGTGCAGGTCGGACAGGCAGACGCCCGCGGCCTTCACCGCGATCCGCACCTCTCCGTGTCCCGGCTCGGGCACCGGGACCTCCTTGACCGCGAACCTCCGGGTCCGCACGTCCAGCCGTCCGGCCAGCATCTCCGCCATGTCCCCGACCTCCGTGTGCGGGTGCGTGCGTCAACGGGCGGTTCGTACCCGATGCCCGCAGGGTGAAGCGAGGCTCGGTCGCGGCCGCCCGGTCGCCGCCGTTCCGGAACGGCACCGCCGGTCAGGGCAGCGGCGTCAGCAGGCGTTCGACGAGCATGTGCAGGTGGGAGCGGAAGCGTTCGACGGCGACGGCGTCGCGGGGGCCGATGCCCTGGCCGCGCAGCCGGTGCGGGGCTTCCTCCCGGTCGCTGTAGATGATCCCGCCGCTGAGGAACCCGTAGACGCACCACACGATCGTCCACACGAGGTGGTCGGGGTCGACGTCCGGCGGGACCATGGGGCGGACGGCGTCCGCGGCGCGGCGCGACAGCGGCGTCGTGTAGTGCTCCTCGAGGCCCGGGACGTCGGCGGCGTCGCCCATCCAGCGGTGCAGCCACAGCGCCAGGACGTCGGTGCGCTGCACGTAGAAGTCGAGGTAGGCGTCCACGATGCGCAGCACGCCCGGCATGTCCGGGGTGAAGGCGGCCAGCATGGGCTCCAGCGCGTCCCGCTCGGCCTCGTCGGCGCGCAGGAACACGGCCCGGTAGAGCTCGCCCTTGCCGGGGCCGAACGCGCGGACGTCCGCGACGCCGACCCCGGCGGCGTCGGCGACAAGTTGCAGGGACGTCCCGTCGTACCCCAGCTCGGCGAACAGCCGCGTGGCCGTGTCGAGGACCTTGTCGAGCTCCGGTCGTTCCACATTCATCACTTTACGTGATGGCATGATCGCGCTAAGCGCCGCCCTTGGTGGCGGCGCGAGGGAGCCGTCCGGTGACGGGCGGGGCGGTGAGGCCGGCGGTGACGAACGCGATCACGGTGCGGGTCTCGGGGAGCGGCGCGGCGGGCGCGGGGGCGGGCGCGACCGCGCGCCCGTAGATCTCCAGCAGCAGGGTGAACGCCAGCCGCCACCGGTCGGAGATCTCCCGGACGGTCAGGTCCGGGAGCGCGCGGCCGAGCATGACCTCGAACGGCGCCTGCCCGAACCACGGGGAGCCGGCGGGCAGCCGGGACGCGGCGAGCACCGAGCGGGCCAGCAGGTGGCACAGCATGCGGCCCTTGCCGGTGCGGACGAGTTCGTCGAAGGGTTCGACGATCGCGGCGACGAGGTCGGCGACGGCGAACGGCGCGCCGCCGTCCTCCCCGGCGGCGGACCGTTCGGCGATGTCCTCCAGCCGCTCCGCCCACAGCGGCAGCAGCTCGCGTTCGAGGAGGGCGGCGACGAGCCCCTCGCGGGAGCCGAAGTGGTAGTGGACGGCGCCGGGGTTCAGCCCCGCCTCGGCGTTGATCGCGCGGACGGACACCTGGTCGGCGTCCTTGGCGAGGAACAGGCGTTCGGCGGCGTCGAGCAGCCGGTCGCGGGTGGAGGTCGAGGCAGAAGCCATGCGGACATTGCACCACACCTGGTGCAATCGCGATTCAATCAGTGATTGAATGCCGGTGGAGCCGTGCCGATTCGTGAGGAGACCGAGCATGGGAACCTTCGCCGTCACCGGGTCCGCGTCGGGCATGGGCGCGGCCACCCGGGACGTCCTGGCCGAGGCCGGGCACACCGTCATCGGGGTCGACCTGCGCGACGCGGACGTCGTCGCCGACCTCGGCACCCCGGACGGCCGGGCGTCCGCCGTCGCGGAGGTCCTCGCGCGCTGCGGCGGCGCCCTCGACGGCGTCGCGGCCGTCGCGGGAGTCGGGCCGGACATGCCGGACTCCGCCGCCGTGCTGTCGATCAACTACTTCGGGGCGGTCGCCGTGCTGGACGGCCTGCGCCCCGCCCTCGCCCGCTCCGGCGCGGGCCGCGCCGTCGCGATCGCGTCGAACTCGGCGACGACCGTCCCGCTGATCGACGAGGCGCTCGTCGAGCGGGCCCTGTCCGGCGACGAGGACGCCGCCCGCGCGCGGGCCGGCGAGGCCGCGCGGGAGATGCCGAAGGAGTTCGCCGACCTCGCGCCGCCGTCGATCATCGCGTACGCGTCGTCGAAGTTCGCGCTGGCCCGCTGGGTGCGCCGCACCGCCGTCACGCCCGCGTGGGCGCGGCGGGGGGTGCTGCTGAACGCGATAGCGCCCGGCGCCGTGCTGACCCCGCTGATGACCGGCGCGACCGGCGCCGGCGCCGGCCACGACCCCGACGACTTCCCCACCCCGATGCCGCTCGGGATCTTCGGCGAGCCGGAGGACATCGCGTTCTGGGTCCACCAGTTCCTCCGGCCCGAGGCGCGCTTCACCACCGGGGCCGTCCTGTTCGTGGACGGCGGCACCGACGCGGCCATGCGCCCCGACGCGCAGCCGACAGCGATGACACTCTGACCCTGGAGGCGCACATGCCCACCCCGGACGTCTTCGCCCCCGCACGCCTCGGCCCCCTGACCCTCCGCAACCGGACGATCAAGGCCGCGACCTTCGAGGGCATGACGAAGGGCGCCCTCGTCACCGACGAGCTGATCGAGTTCCACCGGGCGCACGCGGCGGGCGGCGTCGCGATGACGACCGTCGCGTACTGCGCGGTCACGCCCGACGGCCGCACCGAGTACGACCAGATCCACTGGCGGCCCGAGGCGCTGCCGGGCCTGCGCCGGCTGACCGACGCCGTGCACGCCGCGGGCGCCGCCGCGTCCGCGCAGATCGGGCACGCCGGGCCGGTCGCGAACGGCCGCTCCAACGGCGTCCCGTCCATCGCGCCGGTCCGGATGTTCAACCCGCAGTCGATGCGGATGACGCGACGGGCGACCCGCGCCGACATCGAGCGGGTCGTGCGCGCCCACGCGGACGCCGCGCGGATGGCGGTCGAGGCGGGATTCGACGCCGTCGAGATCCACCTCGGCCACAACTACTTCGCCAGCTCGTTCCTCTCCCCGAAGCTCAACAGGCGGACGGACGAGTACGGCGGCCCGCTCGCGAACCGCGCGAAGGTCGCGCTCGGCGCCGCCCGCGCCGTCCGCGAGGCCGTCGGCGACCGCATCGCGATCCTCGCCAAGCTGAACATGGACGACGGCGTGCCCGGCGGGTTCTGGCTGGACGAGAGCATCCGGGTCGCGGCGTGGCTCGAGGCGGAGGGCACCGTCGACGCCCTCGAGCTCACCGCGGGCAGCTCGCTGCTCAACCCGATGTACCTGTTCCGCGGGGACGCCCCGGTCCGCGAGTTCGCCGCGGCGTTCGGGGGGCCGATGCGGCTCGGCGTCCGGCTCGCCGGGGAGCGGTTCCTCCGCGCGTACCCGTACGAGGAGGCGTTCCTCCTCGGCGCCGCCCGCCAGTTCCGCGCGGCCCTCGACCTGCCGCTCGTCCTGCTCGGCGGCGTCACCGAACGCGCCACGATGGACCGCGCGATGGCGGAGGGCTTCCAGTTCGTCGCGATGGGCCGCGCCCTCCTCCGCGAGCCCGACCTCGTCAACCGCGTCCAGGCCGACGCGTCGACGAGGTCGCTGTGCGTCCACTGCAACAAGTGCATGCCGACGATCTTCACCGGCACGCGCTGCGTCCTCGCGTGAGCGGCGGCCTCACCCCGCGGTGGTGGGGACGGTCACGGTCGCGGAGGACACCTTGATCCAGCCGGCGGCGCGCTGCTGGTTGAACATCGCGCTGTTCGGGATGATCTGGAGCTTCAGCTTCGTTCCCGGGCGGAGCCGCCACACGACGTCCTCCAGGTCGATCGTCAGCCGGTGCGCGGCGCCGTCCAGCGTGACCGGCACCGGGGTGACCATCCCGTTGACGACCTGCGGGTCCCCCTCGGCCAGCGGCGGGATCACCGACGCGGGCAGGTCGCCCGGCACCGGGACGCTCGCGTCGATGAGCTGCGCGTAGACGGACGTCTTCGCGTTCGTCGCCCGCCCCTGGTACGCCATCGTCAGCTTCGGTGCGCCGACGAGCACCCCGGTGGACGGCGCGTCGACCGGGATCTCGATCGCGTTGCGGGAGTACCCGCCGGTGAACATGGCGCCGGAGTTGTCGGCCGGGCTGAACAGCGTCGTGCCCGAACCGGAGCCGCGGGCCGGCTTCGCCGCCGGGGGCGGGAACGCCTTCGCGGAGTGCCGGGCGCCGGTGTTGTCCGGGTAGGTGAACTCCGGGCCCGTCCGGACGCTCTTGTCGCCGCGCAGGTGGCGCTGGAACCACGCGAGCGTCGCCTCGCGGTCGACGGCCCCGTCGTGCTCGGCGTCCATGCAGTTCGCGTGACCGCCGCACGTCCACACCATCTTCACCGGGGCGCCGTTCGCCTTGACCGTCCGGTACCCGGCGATCGCGTGGCTCACCGGGAACAGCGTGTCGGTGACGCCCTGGACGAACAGGGTCGGGACGTCGATGTTCCGCATGAGGAAGTCGGGGCCGTGCTCCCGCATCCACTGCTCGTCCGCCGCGGTGACCTGCCCGGTGAGCAGCGCCCGCCAGCAGATCGACGACACCCGCGGGTGGAACCTGTTGCCGTTCTGCAGGCCCGCCGAGCACAGCCCGAACGCCCAACCGGCCTTGATCGTCCGGTTGGGGTACAGGGCGTCGTTCAGCGAGTGGTACGTGTAGCCGGGGACGATCACGTCGACGCGGTCGTCCATCCCGGCCGTGACGAGCTGGATGGCGCCGCCGTAGCTGCCGCCCGCCATGCCGAGCCGCGGGTCGCCCCGCCCGTCGAGGCGCACCTCGGGCTGCCGCGCGATCCAGTCGATCAGCGCCCGCACGTCGCGTCCCTCGGCCTGCGGATGGTCGATCTGCACCTCACCCTCGGACCCGAACCCGCGCGGATTCCACGTGATCACGTTGTATCCGGCGTCCAGCAGGTAGCCCAGCTCGCCCGACTCCGGGTCGGTGGCGCCGCGCCCGCCGAACCCCGAGCCCAGCAGGACGGACTCCGCGCGTTCGCCCTCCTTCAGCCCGGGCGCCGGGAAGAAGTTCGTGACGATCTTCGTGCCGTCGAAGGAGGCGACCTCGACCGTGCGCCGCCCGGACGCCTCGGCCGCCGCGGCGGGCGCGGCCGCGAACCCGGCCGACAGCAGAACGGTTCCGGCCGCCAGGGCCGCGATCTTGGAACGCATGCCGGAAACCTAGTGAAGTTCGGGTTTCGCGTCCGGACACGAAACCATCTCATTTCCGCGTCTGGAGTACGGTCGGGCCCGTGACGACCCAACGCAAGCCGCGCGGCCCGTACCGCAAGGGCGTCCGGCGGCGGGAGCAGATCCTCGACACCGCGCTGGAGGTGTTCGCCGGCCGCGGCGACGCGCCCCTGCAGGAGATCGCCGACCGCGTCGGCCTGTCGCAGGCCGGAGTCCTGCACTACTTCGGCTCCCGCGAGGAACTCCTCCTCGCCGTCCTCCGCCGCCGCGACACCCTCGACCTCGCGGCCTGCGAGGGCTCCGACGGCCCGGGCGAGGCCGTCGCCCGGACCGTCCGGCACAACATGGACCAGCCGGGCCTCGTCCGCCTGTTCGTCGCCCTGTCCGCCGCCGCGACCGACCCGTCCCACCCCGCGCACGGGTTCTTCGCCGACCGCTACCGCGACCTCACCGCCACGATCGTCCGCGGGTTCGAGTCGGGCCGGCGCTCCGGCGCGGTCCGCGACGACGAGGACGCCGAGCACATGGCCCGGCTCCTCCTGGCCGTGTCCGACGGCCTCCAGCTCCAGTGGCTCCTCGACCCGTCCCTCGACATGGCCGCCCTCGTCGAGACCTTCGACCGCCTCTGCGCACCACCGAATGACGGTTGACCGCGCCGCTCCGCTCGCCGGGCGCACGACCGGCGCCCGCGTCCCGCCTCCGGCCTGATCCGGTCAACGGCCTCGCTGATGGACGTCCGGTACGACGGCGGGCGGGCCTGCGGCGAGCTCCTCGGAATCGACGCCCGGAACCTGGTCGTGAAGGAGAGGGCGGGCGCCGGTCCCCGGGTGATCCCCGCGCGCACCGTCGTGGCGATGCGGCGGGTCGGTGCCTGCAAGTGAGCCGGGGTCAGATCAGGCCGCGGCGGGCGGCGTGGACGCCCGCCTGGAACCTGGTGCGGGCGTTGAGGGTGCGCAGGAGTCGGGCGACGTGCCGGCTGACCGTGCGCGGGCCCATCCCGGTGTGGCGGGCCACCGCCTCGTCCTTGAGTCCCGCGGCCAGCAGGGTGAGCAGGTGCATGTCGGCGTCGGACAGCCGGGGCCAGACGTCGCGGGTCCCGGGCTCGTGGTCGCCGTGGAACGGGGTGGCCTGTTCCCAGCAGGAATCGAACACGCCGATGAGGACGTCGAGGAGCGTGGACGGGCGGATCAGCGCGGTGATGCCGGGTTCGTCGCCGCGCAGCGGCATCAGCGCCATTTCATCGTCCACGATGATCAGTTTGGCGGGCGGATCGCGCAGCACCCGGGCGCGTTCCCCGAGGCCCGAATCGAGGCGGGCGAGTTCGAGTTTCTCCGGGATGGCGAGAGCCTCCGGCGCATAAATGACGCGATACTCCACGCCGTCCGAGATGCGTTCGCGCTCGATCTCGTTGGGGCGGCGGGGATCGACCGCGTAGGGCGGTTTGTCGATCGCCTTGATCCGCGCCTTCGCGCCGCGCTGGGCGTTCTCGTAACGCTGGACGACCGCGTCCAGGCCGTCGATGATCTCCACCAGTTTCTCGGGGTCCGCGCGCTGCTCGGCGGCCCGCAGATCGCCGCAGAGCCGCTCGGCCTCGATGCGCGCGCGGATGAACTCCGTCTCCCGCATGCGTATGAGCGTCTCGACGACGGCGTCCGGCGGGTTCGGGAAGTAGGCCGGGTCGGCGGACAGGGCGACGTCGACCATGCCGAGCATCTCGAGCTCCCGGAGGAGGCCCGCCAGCATGGACCGGGACTCTCCCGACAGCACCGCGAGCTCGGTCGCGGTGCTGCCCGGGTGGCGCAGCAGCGTCCGGTAAAGGGCCTGCTGCGGCGCGGTGACGCCGAGAGCCGCGAACGGATTCTCCCCGGCTGCGGGGGGCGGGAACATGCCGGCGATTATCTAGCAGGCGGCCGGGGCCGCCAAGAGGCCGCACACGGATTCTGACGGGGCCCGCAAGTTATCGCGCCCGCGGCGACGTCCACTGCACTTTTTCCACCGCCCGATGCGTGCGGGGGCGAATGAGAACATTCGACTTTCCGCCATTCGGGCACGCGAGGCAAGCGCCTTGGATGGCGACTTCCGACAGCGGCGGGAACTCGCCAAACGGCGAACGGAGAGAGCCTTTCCGGCCGGACCCGAAGGCTCTTAAGTTTGCCGCACCCCCCACACCAAGGAGAGACCATGTCTCACAGACGCGGTTTGCGCGTCGCCGTGCTCGCCGCCGGGGCCCTGGCCCTGACCGGCGTGCAGGGCGTCGCGGCGGCCCAGCCGTCCGGGCCGGAGCCCCCCGCGCCGTACTCCGCGGCGACCGTCGCGGACGTGCCGGCGGACGTGCTGAAGGCGATGCAGCGCGACCTCGGCCTCACCCCGGCCCAGGCGAAGGAGTCGCTGGTCAACCAGTTCGAGACCGGTGTCGCCGCGGGCAGGCTGCGGCTGCGGCTCGGCTCGTCCTTCGCCGGCAGCTGGGTCAGCGGCAAGACGGGCGGGACGCTGCACGTCGCCACCACCGACCCCGGCGAGGCGGACGTGATCCGCCGCGGCGCGGCCCGGGCGGAGGTCGTCGAGCACACCCTCGCCGAGCTCACCGCCGTCAAGGCCGAGCTGGACCGCGCGGCCGAGAAGAAGGCGCCGGCCCACTCCCCCGTCTGGTACGTGGACGTCCGCCGCAACCGGGTCGCGGTGCTGAGCTCCGCGCCCGCGAAGGCGCGCGCCTTCGTCGAGGCGGCCGGAGCCGACCTCGGCAAGGTCACCGTGCGGCGGTCGGACATCGAGCCCCGCACGTACTACGACCTGCGCGGCGGCGACGCCTACTACATGGGCAGCGGCGGACGCTGCTCGGTCGGCTTCCCGGTCACCCGGGGCGGGCAGGCCGGCTTCGCCACCGCCGGGCACTGCGGCCGGGCCGGGACGACCACCAGCGGGTACAACCGAGTCCAGCAGGGCACCTTCCAGGGCTCCAGCTTCCCCGGCAACGACTACGCCTGGGTGGCGACGAATAGCAACTGGACCCCGACCGCGCGGGTGAACGGCTACGGCCGCGTCCAGGACCGGGCCGTGGAAGGCTCGACCGTGGCGCAGCCGGGCGCGGCGGTGTGCCGCTCCGGCTCCACGACCGGCTGGCACTGCGGGACCATCCAGCAGCTCAACACCAGCGTCACCTACCCGGAGGGCACCATCTACGGGGTGACGCAGACGACCGTGTGCGCCGAGCCCGGCGACTCGGGCGGCTCGTACATCTCCGGAACCCAGGCGCAGGGCGTGACGTCCGGCGGCTCCGGTGACTGCACGCGCGGCGGCACGACGTTCTTCCAGCCGATCAACGAGCTCCTCCAGGTGTACGGCCTGACGCTGCACACCGGCGGTTCCAACCCGCCCGACGACCCGCCGCCGGACGACCCGCCCCCGGGCGGCACCTGGGCGGCGGGCACCGTCTACCAGGCCGGGGACGTCGTCACCTACGGCGGCGCCAGGTACCGGTGCATCCAGGCCCACCAGGCCCAGCCCGGCTGGACCCCGGACGTCGTGCCGGCGCTGTGGGAACGCGCCTGACGACCGGCACCTGAACCGGCACCCTGAATCGGCGCCCGAACCCGGCTCCCCGGGCGCCGCTCCCAGGACCTGCCCCCGGCGGCGGCCGCCGGGGGCAGGTCCGTGCCGTGGGCCGGGCCGGTACGGCGGCGCGGGCGGCGCCGTCCGCCTACGCCGCCGGATCGGCCGCCGCGCGCCGGCGGAGCACGTGGAGGACGGTCGCGGCGGCCAGGTACGTCACGAGAGTCCAGGCGGGCAGGGCGGCGGGACTGTGGAAGGCGGGGCCCGCCAGGGCGATGCCGATCAGGCCCGCCTGCGCGCCGGCCAGGCAGGCGACGGTGAGGGCGGCGGGCGTCCGGCGGCGGGGCGGACGGGCGGGGCGTTCGGCGCGCGCGAAGAGGGCGAGGAGGGCGGCCAGGACGAGCAGCAGGCACGCCAGCCACGGGACGCGGAGCGCGTACCACTCCCCCGTCCCGATCGGGGGCTGCGGGAAGACGCCGGTCGGGTACAGGACGGCGGCGGCGATCACGAGGGCCGTCATGTGCCAGAGGAAGAGGGTGAGGATCACGGTGCTGACCGCCACGACGGCCGTCCAGGGGCGGGTCCGCCGGAGCCACCGGCCGCCCCGGTCGTGCAGGAGGAGGACGAGGCCCGTCTGGGCGGCGGCGAGGCACAGGAGGGCGAAGGTGGGCGGGGCGGTGTTCTGGACGTCCGCGCCCGGCTCGGCGACCATGCTGACCGGGTAGGGGCCGATCGTGGTGAGCAGGACGAGGCCGCACAGTCCGGCGATGAGCAGGGCCGGCGCCGCCCGTGCGGGCAGGCGGCCGTCCTGCCAGGCGAACCCGAGCTGGTGGACGGCGAGCCACATCAGGAGGTAGTTGGCCGTGCCGCCGTGGGGGACGTCGGCCCACAGGCGGGCGGCGTCGCCGAGGCCGACGAGGACGGCGAGGACGGCCGGGACGGCGAGGCCCCAGCGGCGGTGCAGGGCGTGCATCAGCGGGGTGAGCGCCACCATCGGGAGGTAGGCGGCCAGGAACCAGAGGGGGACGGTCGCGAGCCAGACGGCCGTCCCGACGGGGCCGGGCGGGGCGCCGAGGGCGCGGGCGAGGGCCGCGGACGCGGCGATGACGGCGAGGAACACGGTGGTCGGGCGGAGCAGCCGGTCGGTGCGGGCGAGCAGCCAGGCGCGCCGGTCGGGTTTCAGGGAGGCGGCGTTCGCGAAGCCGCCGGCGAGGAAGAACACCGGCATGACCTGGAACGCCCAGGAAAGCCACCGGGTCCACGGCAGGGCGGTCAGGACGTGGCGGCCGCCGAGGCCGTCGTCGTAGGTGACGATCACGGCGAGCCAGTGGCCGAGCACCACGAGGACGATCGCGACCGCGCGGACCAGGTCGACCCACCGGTCCCGCCGCGGCGGCGTCCGTTCGGCCAGTCGGCGCACTCCGGGCATCGCTCACCCCGCACCGGGAACCGTTCCCGCGGGGCGGCGGGCCGAATCAGGGGATGCGGGCGGCGGCGCAGTACATCGAGACGTCCTCCACGCGGGGACGGTGTTCCGGCGGGAGGTCGGGACGCCACTCGACGACGCTCGTGACGCCGGGGTCGACGAGGTCGAGGCCGTCGAAGAAGCGGGCGAACTCGTCGCGGGTGCGGAGGCTGAACGGGACGCCGCTGCGGCGGTTCGTCTCCACGGCCTCCTCGTACTGCTCGGGGGTGAGGTGGTCGCCGGTGGCGTGGGTGATGACGACGTGGCTGCCGGACGGGAGCGCGTCGACGAGCCGCGCGACGATGCCGTACGGGTCCTCGTCGTCGGACACGAAGTGCATGATGGCGACGAGCATCAGCGCGACGGGACGGGTCAGGTCGAGGGTCTCGGCGAGTTCGGGCGCGGCGAGGATCCGGCCGGGTTCGCGCAGGTCGGCGTCGATGTAGGCGGTGCGGCCCTCGGGGGAGCTGGTGAGCAGGGCGCGCGCGTGGACGAGGACGACGGGGTCGTTGTCGACGTAGACGATGCGGGCCGCGGGGTCGATCGACTGGGCGACCTCGTGGACGTTGCCGGCCGACGGCAGCCCGGTGCCGATGTCGAGGAACTGGGTGATGCCGGCGTCGCGGGCGAGGTACCGGACGGCGCGGGCCATGAACTTCCGGTTCTCGCGGGCGGCGAGGGCGACGGTGGGGAAGCCGGACGCGACCGTGTCGGCGGATTCGCGGTCGACCGAAAAATTGTCCTTGCCGCCCAGCCAGTAGTTGTACCGGCGCGAAGGGTGAGCCTTCGTCGGATCGATCCCCGGCGGAACCGGTTCCATGGGCGCCTCCCGCATGTTTCGGCCCACTTTATTGCGTCCGGTCGCCTGACCGGGACGCGGGTGCGCCGGAGTTGTCGTGAAATGGTGGCGACCACGCCCCGGAGCAGGCAAGATCGTTTCCTCAGGGCGCCGACGAACCGGGAGACTTCGCCGTGGAAACCTTCTACAGTCCGTTCGACTTCGCCGTCCAGGACGACCCTTACCCGGTGTACGCGCGGTTGCGCGAAGAGTCGCCGGTCTACCGTAATGACAAGGACGATTTCTGGGCCCTGTCCCGCCATGCGGACGTCATTGCGGCGCTGAAGGACGCGAACCGTTTCTCGAGTGTCAACGGGCTGCGGCTGGAGCCCGCTTTCTGGGGGCCGGACGCGGAGAGGTTCTTCTCGTTCGTCGCGATGGACCCGCCGCGGCACACCCGGATGCGGGGCCTGGTGTCGCGGGCGTTCACGGCGCGGCGCGTCCAGGAGCTGGAGCCGCGGATCCGGGAGATCGCGCGGGAGTGCATCCGCCCGCACGTCGAGGGCGACGCGTTCGACATGATGACCGACTTCGCGGCGCGGTTCCCCACCGACGTGATCTCCGAGCTGGTGGGCGTCCCGGAGGCGGACCGCGCCAAGGTCCGCGACCTCGGCATGGCGATCATGTACCGGGACGAGGAGGGCGACGACCTGCCGCCCGAGGCGCTGCAGGCGATCGGCGCGCTGGTCGGGTACTACACCGAGCTGACGGTCGAGCGGGGCCGGGAGCGCCGGGACGACCTGCTGTCGGGGCTGCTCGACGCCGCGGACGGCGCCGACCGGCTCACCCCCGAGGAGATCGTGGGGGTGCTGATCCTGCTGGTGGGGGCGGGCATCGAGACGACGATGCTGCTGCTCGGGAACGCGTGGAACGCGGCGTGGCTGCACCCGGAGGCGCGGGCGGCGGCGTTCGGCGGGCGGGTCGGCGACTGGATCGAGGAGACGCTGCGCTGGGACCCGCCGACGCAGGCGATCGCCCGGACGACGACCGAGGCCGTCGCGCTGCACGGCACCACGATCCCGGCGGACGCGCGGATCCTGCTGCTCACCGGGTCCGCGAACCGCGACCCGCGGGTGTTCGACGACCCCGACCGGTTCGACCTCGACCGGGACACGGGCGCGTCCCTCGCGTTCGGCAACGGGCGGCACCACTGCCTGGGCGCGAACCTCGGACGGCTGGAGGCCCGGATCGCCCTGGAGGAGATCACCGGGCTCGTCGCCGACTTCGAGATCGACGAGGCGAACGCCCGGCGCGTCCGCTCGTCCAACGACCGGGGGTTCGCGGCGCTGCCGTCCCGCATCACCCGGCGCCGCTGACCTGCCGCCGCTGACCCGCCGCCGCTGACCCGGCGCCGCTGACCCGGCCGGGGCGGCCGGGGCGGTCTCGCGGCGCGAGCGCGCAGGGGCGCCGCGTGAGCAATTCTTACGGGCCGCGAACGTGATGATCCCGGACCTCCCGGACGGGTCCGGTGATCACTACGTTCGCCCTCATGTCGCACCTGACGATCCACCGCCGGGCGGGCCTCGGAGCCGCGGCCCTCGCCCTCGCCGTTCCCGCCGCGCTCGCCGCCGCCCCGTCCGCCGCCGCCGACACGACACCCCAGGTCGCCTCGACCAGCGTCTCGCCCGCCGTGATCCCGGCCGGCGGGCAGGCGCTGCAGACCGTCCGGCTGACCGCGCCCGCGCCCGCGGGCGGGCTCGGCGTCGAGGTGATCAGCGTGGGGTTCGCCGACGGCAACTACCAGCACTCCACCGGCGGCGGGTTCGTCCGCGTCCCCGAGGGCCGGACCAGCGTCACCTTCCCGATCCGGCTTGAGGCCTACGAGGACGAGACCGTCGTCCCGCTGGTGGCCCGCCGGCACGGCGTCTCCGCCGGGACGGACGTGACCGTGCAGCCGCTCGACTGGCGCGAGCAGACGGTGAAGGACGTGGAGGTCGACGTCCCCGGGGACTCCAACGCGGTGGTCGCGGGCACGAAGGTCACCGGCTCGGTGGAGCTGGCGGCCCCGGCCGCGGTCGGCGGGACGTCGGTGGACCTGCGGATGACGAACGTGTCGGGCCTCCCGGACGGTCCCCACGCCAAGATCCCGCCTTACGCGGTCGTTCCCGCGGGAAGCACCCGCGGCACGTTCACCCTGGAGCACCCCGGCGTCCCCGTCCAGGGGATCGGCATCGCCGACGTCGAGGCCGACCTCGGGCACCCCGCCATGCGGGAGGCCGTGCTGCTGGTGCCGAAGCAGTACACGGTCGGCGTCGTCCGCGAGCTGCGCGCGGGCGCCGGGCGGAACCTCGGGGCGGTCGGCCTGGGCGACCGCTGGCACCCGTTCGGGGCCGTCATCGAGCTGACCAGCCACACCCCGGGCGTGACGGTGCCGGAGAAGATCGAGATCCCGGCCGACGAGGCGGGCAGGCACTTCCGCATCGACGTGGCGGAGTCGGTGCCGGTCGGCACGAAGGTGCGGATCTCCGCGAAGTGGGTCCTGTCCACCGCGGGGACGGTCACCACCGAGGCCGTCGTCACCGGGTAGCGGGCACGGTCCGCCGCGCGAGCTTTCACCGCCTCGGAGACGGGTAGGCAGGGGGCGTCCCCCATCCCGAGGAGTGAATCTGTGGCGTTGCGGATCGAGGATTACGGGCTGCTCGGCGACCTGGAGACGGCCGCGCTCGTGGGCCGCGACGGGTCGATCGACTGGCTGTGCCTGCCGCGCTTCGACTCGCCCGCGTGCTTCGCCGCCCTGCTGGGCGACGAGCACGCGGGTTTCTGGCGTATCGCGCCCGCGGCGGGCGGGCTGTGCACGCGACGCCGGTACCGGGGGGACTCGCTGATCCTGGAGACCGAGTGGGAGACCCCCGAGGGGACGATCCGGCTGATCGACGCGATGCCGCGCCGGGGCGAGGCCGCGGACGTCGTCCGGATCGTGGAGGGCGTCAGCGGGCGGGTCCCGGTGCACATGGCGTTGCGGCTGCGGTTCGACTACGGGCGGATCGTCCCGTGGGTGCGGCGCCGCGACGGGCAGCTCAACGCGATCGCCGGGCCGGACGCGGCGTGGCTCGACACCCCCGTGCCGCTGGAGGGCCGCGAGGAGACGACGTACGCCGACTTCGCCGTGTCGGCGGGCGAGCGGGTGCCGTTCGTCCTGACGTACCGTGCGTCGCACGAGCCGTACCCGCACCCGGTGGATCCCGAGCAGGCCCTCGCCGACACCGAGGCGTTCTGGGCCGACTGGATCGAGGGCTTCCGGTACGAGGGCCGCTGGCCCGAGGCCGTCCGGCGGTCGCTGATCACGCTGAAGGCGCTGACGTACCACCCGACGGGCGGGATCGTCGCGGCCGCGACGACGTCGCTGCCCGAGCAGCTCGGCGGTTCCCGCAACTGGGACTACCGGTTCTGCTGGCTGCGGGACGCGACGTTCACGCTGCAGGCCCTCCTCGGCACCGGGTTCGTCGCGGAGGCGAAGGCGTGGCGGGAGTGGCTGCTGCGGGCGGTCGCGGGCAACCCGGCCGATCTCCAGATCATGTACGGGATCGACGGGACGCGGCGGCTCCCCGAGTACGAGCTCGACTGGCTCTCCGGGTACGAGGGCGCGTCGCCGGTGCGGATCGGGAACGCGGCGTCCGGGCAGTTCCAGCTCGACGTGTGGGGCGAGGTCCTCGAGGGGCTGCACCTCGCGCGGGAGGCCCGCATCGAGGCGGACGAGACGGCGTGGGACGTCCAGCGGGCCCTGCTCGACTTCCTGGAGGGGCACTGGCGCGACCCCGACGACAGCCTGTGGGAGGTGCGCGGGGATCCGCGGCACTTCGTCCACTCGAAGGTGCTGGCCTGGACGGGCGTCGACCGGGCCGTCCAGGCGGTGGAGCGGCACGGTCTGGACGGCCCGGTCGACCGGTGGCGGGCGCTGCGGGAGACGATCCACCGGGACGTCTGCGAGAACGGGTACGACGCCAGGCGGAACACGTTCACGCAGTTCTACGGGTCGGACGCGCTGGACGCCGCGACGCTGCTGATCCCGCAGGTCGGCTTCCTGCCGTGGGGCGACCCCCGGGTGGTCGGGACGGTCGAGGCGATCGAACGCGACCTCTACCGGGACGGGTTCGTCCTCCGCTACGACACGGCCGCCGGGGTGGACGGGCTGCCCGGGCACGAGGGCGCGTTCCTGGCCTGCACGTTCTGGTTCGCGGACGCGCTGCACGGCATCGGCCGCACCGCGGACGCCGAGGAGCTGTTCGGGCGGCTCCTCGACCTGCGCAACGACCTGGGGCTGCTCAGCGAGGAGTACGACACGGTGGCCCGGCGGCAGGTCGGGAACACCCCGCAGGCGTACTCGCACGTCGGGCTGGTCAACACCGCCCGGCACCTCAGCGGCGCGCCGCCGGCGGCGCGCCCCGCCACGCGATGAAGGAGACGGCATGCGCGCGTTGACCATCCTGCCCGGGCGGCCCGGGTCGCTGTCGGTCACCGAGGTCCCGGACCCTGAGCCGGGCCCCGACGACCTGCTCGTCGAGGGGATCGCCGTGGGGGTGTGCGGCACCGACCGGGAGATCGCGGCCGGGGAGTACGGCTCGGCCCCGCCGGGACGCGACCGCCTGGTCATCGGGCACGAGTCGCTGGGCCGGGTGCGGCACGCGCCGTCCGGCAGCGGCTTCTCCCCCGGCGACCTGGTCGTGGGCGTCGTCCGGCGGCCCGACCCGGAGCCGTGCGGGGCGTGCGCGCGCGGCGAGTTCGACATGTGCCGCAACGGCCGCTATACCGAGCGCGGCATCAAGGACATCGACGGGTACGCGAGCGAGCTGTGGCGGGTCGAGACCGGGTACGCGGTGACGCTCGACCCCCGGCTCGCGGACGTCGGCGTGCTGATGGAGCCGACGACCGTGGTCGCGAAGGCGTGGGAGCAGGTCGAGAAGGTCGGGTCCCGTGCCTGGTTCGAGCCCCGCACGGCGCTGGTGACCGGCGCGGGCTCGATCGGGCTGCTCGCCGCGCTGCTCGGCGTCCAGCGGGGCCTGGACGTCCACGTGCTGGACCAGGTCACCGAGGGCCCGAAGCCCGGCCTGGTCGCCGACCTCGGCGCGACGTACCACCACGACGGCCTCGACGCCGCGGTGCGGGCGGCGAGGCCGGACGTGGTGATCGAGGCGACGGGCGTCGGGCGGCTGGTGTTCGGCGCGATCGGCTCCACCGCGACCTACGGGATCGTGTGCCTCACCGGCGTGTCGCCGGCGGGGCGGAGCCTGACCGTGGACGCGGGCACGCTGAACCGCGACATCGTCCTCGAGAACGACGCGATCGTCGGCTCGGTGAACGCGAACCTGAACCATTACGCGGCCGCGGCGGACGCCCTCGTGAAGGCCGACCGGGACTGGCTCGGCCGCCTGGTCACCCGCCGCGTCCCGCTGGACGACTTCGCCGACGCGTTCGACTCCCGCGCCGACGACGTCAAGGTCGCCCTCACGCTCGGCTCGTAGCGGCCTCCCCGGCGGGCCCCGCGGCGAGGGCCTCGGCGTACATCGACAGGCCCTTCGCGATCGCGTTGCGCTGGATCTCCGAGGTGCCGGTGAGGACCCGGAACATGCGGACCTTCCGGAACAGGTACTCGACCTCGGAGCCCTGCGTGAGGCCCTCCTTGCCGTGGATCTGCACGGCCTCGTCGAGGATCCGGAACGCGGTCTCGGCGACGTACAGCTTGCACATGAACGCCTCGAGGCGCGGAGACGTCCCGGCGTCGAGCGCGGCGATCGCGCCGTAGGTCATCGAGCGGGCCGCGTAGTACTCGGTGGCCATGTCGGCGAGCTTGTGCTGGATGGCCTGCAACTTCAGCAGCGGCGCACCGTGGACGATCCGGGTCCGCGCCCGCACGAGCGACAGTTCGATCGCGCGGCGGGCCATGCCGAGCAGCGTGGGGCAGTGCAGGAGCCGGTTGACGGTGACGCGGCCGAGGCCGATGCGCATGCCCTCGCCCTCGGCGCCGATCAGGTTGGCGGCGGGGACGCGGCAGCCGTCCAGGACGACGTCGGCCTCGATGTGCTCGCCGGACATCGGGGTCGCGCCGTCCTCGACGCGGCAGCCGGGCCCGTCGAGGTCGACGAAGAACGCCGAGTAGGAGTTCTCGGTGCCGTCCATGCGGGCGATCACGATGGCGAAGTCGGCGAACGGCCCGGCCGTGCTGAACACCTTGCGGCCGGTGAGCCGGTACCCGTCGCCGTCGCGGACCGCGACCGTCCGCATGGCGCGGACGTCCGAGCCCGCGTCGGCCTCGGTGAGCGAGAAGCAGCAGGCCCGCTCGCCGCGCGCGACCGGCAGCAGGTACTCCTCGATCTGCCGCTCGGTGGCGTTGCGGAAGATGTCGCCGGCGCGGAGGGGGCCGCCCATCTCGCCGAGGACGCTGTGCCCGAGGACGCGCCCGCCCGCGGCGATCTCCTCCTTGAGCGCGGCGAGCCGGGTGTGCGTCAGGCCCCGGCCGCCGTACTCCTCGGGCAGGTGGATGCCGTAGAAGCCGAGTTCGCGGCTGCGCCGCCACACCGGTTCGAGGATCTCGCGGGTGAGCCGGGTGGTGCGGTCGACGCCGTGCTCGCGCTCGTAGCCGGCGAGTTCCCCCGCGAGGTAGCCGCGCAGGGACGCGACGAGGCCGTTCAGCTCGGGGTCGTCGTCGTAGGACGGCCGCAGCGTGAAGGTCGAGAAGCTCTGCGAGAAGGTCATCGTGTCCCCTCAGTTGACGCGCCGGTCGACGCCGGCCCAGAACGGTTCGCGGACGGCCTTGCGGTCGACCTTGCCGTTGCGGTTGACCGGCAGCCCGGCGACGAAGTCGACCGAGCGCGGCTTCTTGTAGCGGTCGAGGCGGTCGGCGCAGAACTCGATCAGCTCGTCCGCGGTGACGTCCGTCCCGTCGTGGCGGACGACGACGGCCTTGACGGCCTCGCCCCATTTCTCGTCGGGGACGCCGACGACGCAGACCTCGCGGACCGCCGGGTGCTCGTAGAGGGCCGACTCCACCTCGGTGCAGTAGATGTTGAACCCGCCCGAGATGATCATGTCCTTCTTGCGGTCGACGATGAACAGGTAGCCGTCCTCGCGCATCCACGCCAGGTCGCCGGTGTGCACCCAGCCGTCCCGGAACGTCTCCGCCGTCAGCTCGGGCTCGCGCCAGTACTCGCGGACGCAGTCCTCGCCCCGGACGACCAGCTCGCCGATCTCGCGGGGCGGCAGCTCGCGGCCCGCGTCGTCCACGATGCGGATCTCGGTGTCGTACGCGGCGCGGCCGCAGGACGCGAGCAGCTCGGGGTCGTTCTGGACGGCCTCGGCGAGCGCCGCGCTGCTCAGCCCGGCGACGACGCTGGTCGTCTCGCCGAGCCCGTAGCCCTGCGCGACGATCGGGCCGAACGTCTCGACCGCCTGCCGGAGCCGCTGCGGGGACACCGGCGCCCCGCCGATCCGCAGGCTCGTCAGGCTCGACAGGTCGCGGTCGGCGATCCCGGGGTGGGCGAGCAGCATGTTCAGCATGGCCGGGACGATGAACGTGGCGGTGATCCGCTCGCGCTCGATCGTGTCGAGGAACGCGCCGGTGTCCCATGCGGGCAGGATGTGCGCGGTCGCGCCGCCGAACACGCCCGCGAGCAGCCCCATCCCGGGCGCGTGCGTGATCGGCCCGCACGCCAGGTAGCGGACGCCGGGGCGGGAGCGGGAGTCGTCGCTCATCATCTGCTTGCGCATGTTCGCCCGGCGGTTGCCGAACGTCTGCACGGCCGCCTTCAGCCTGCCCGTCGAACCGGACGTGAAGTGCAGGGTGCAGGGGTCGTCCGGGGAGACGTCCACGGCGACCGGTTCCGGCTTCCCGTCCTCGAGCAGCTCGGCGTAGGTGAGCGGGCGGGCCTCGCCGGCGAGGTTCTCGGGGTCGAGCACGACGGCCTCGCAGCCGGGGCGGACGGCCGCGAGCGCGTCGTCGGCGTGCGCGGCGTCGAACAGCAGCAGCCTCGCGCCCGCGTAGCCGAGGACGTGCTCGACCTCCCCGCGGCCGAGGCGCGCGTTCACGGGGGCCCGCAGCAGGCCCGCCTTGTACAGCGCGAACTCGGCGACGACCAGCTCGCCGCGGTTCCAGGCGAGCGACGCGACGGCGTCGCCGGGGCGCAGCCCCCGGGCGAGCAGCGCCGACGCGAGCCGGTTCGCCTCGTCCTCCAGCGCCCGGAACGTCCAGACGTGCTCGCCGCAGACGACGGCCCGCTCGTCCGGCCAGTACCGGGCGCTGCGGGTCAGGTAGCTCCCCAGGTTCATGCACACTCTCCGTACTGTCAGATCAATAGCAGACAGAGTGTTCAGTATCTCCCTGGTTGTCAAGAGGTCTCTACACTTGGGAACCCGCCGGCGAGCGCGGGCGGAACCACCGTGAACGAGGGACGGCGATGGCTGAGGACAGGCGGACACGGCGGACGCGCAAGGCGCTGCGCGACGCCCTGGTGGGACTGGTGCTGGAACGCGGCTACGCGTCGATCACCGTGGAGGACATCACCGAGCGCGCCGACATCGCCCGCGCCACCTTCTACAGCCACTGCCGCGACAAGGACGACCTGTTCACCCGGCTCACCCGGGACCTGCTGGACGAGCTGGGCGCGCGGCAGCGCCCGCTGATCGCCGAGAACGCCGTGGGCTTCACCGGCAAGCCCGTCCTGGAGATGTTCCGGCACGCCGAGCAGGAGCGCGACCTGTACCGGATCATCCTGCGGGGCGAGGGCGACGGGAAGCCGCTGCGGATGTTCGTCGAGTCCTGCGTGCGGGTCACCGCCGAGGAGTTCCGCGGCCGCTCCGAGCGCAACGGCGTCGAGCCGCGCGTCAACCCCGGGCTGCTCGCGCGGGCCTGGGTCGGCGAGCAGACGGCCGTCCTGCAGTGGTGGCTGGAGATCGACGATCCCCGCCCGCCGGCCGAGGAGGTCGCCCGGATGCTGCTCGACCTCGCCGTCCACGGCCGGTACTGGGCGAGCGGTTTCGACGTCCCTGCCTAGCCTCCCGGACCGCTGCCCCCCGTTCCGGCAGGCGCGTCTCCGCCCCCCGGCCGCCACGGCCGGGGGCCGTTCGCGTGCGCCGTCCTCGCGAGGGCACCGGAAATGTGACCAAGATCGCTGACAGTCTGGCTGTAACTGAACTCTTCGTTCACATCCTGCCGCTGCCGCCGTCGGTCCCCGGCGTCGGGGACGTGGAACGCGGCCGCCCCGGTCAGGGCGCGCCGCGTTCCGGCAGCAGCCGGGTCAGCAGGTGCGCGACGGCGATGGCGCCGAGCATCGGCCCGCCGCCCGCCTCGCAGACCGCGACCACCGGGCTGCCGGACTCCGCCATGACGCTCGCGATCTCCATGACGTTCGCGTCGGCGTCCACCACCGGCAGGACCCGCTCGCCGTGCGCCAGCAGGTCCCCGACCCGGCGCCCGGCGAGCGTCCCGCACAGCCGGTCGGCGTTCCGCTCGCCGTAGACGCGGGCGAGGTTGGGGTCGTCCCGGACGTACGCGGGCATGACGTCCCGGAGCAGCAGCGCGCCCGGCAGGACGGCGACGGGGCGGCGCGCGGCGTCCACCACGATCAGCCCGGGGAAGCGGTGCTCGGCCAGCAGCCAGGCGGCGTCCAGAGCGCTGTCGTCCGGAGTGACGGCGGGGTACTCGACGGCGAGATCGCGGGCGCGCACACCTCGACGGTATACGTGCCGGGCACGCGGGCACGAGCCCGTGGCCCCACCCCGACGTGGAAAAAGTTCATCGCGTGCGGTTAAGGTCATCACCCTGTTGGCCGGGACGTCCGCCGGGGCGTCCGAGTCGTCGATCGCGAAAGTCCTGGGATGACGAACCTGCTGCTGGCCTTCGCCGTCATGCTCCTGATGGCGGTGCTGCTGTCGAGTCTGGCGCACCGGACCGTGCTGTCCACCGCGGTGCTGTTCCTGGTCGGCGGGTTCCTCCTCGGCGACGGCATGCTCGACGTGATCCCGCTGAAGCCCGAGGACGGGATCGTCTCGACCCTCGCCGAGCTGGCGCTGTTCGCGGTGCTGTTCACCGACGGCATGCACGCCGGGTGGAAGGACCTGCGCAGCGCCTGGCGGCTGCCCGGCCGCGCCCTCGGCTGGGGGCTCCCGCTGACCCTGGTGATCACGGCGCTGCTGGCCCACTACGTGGTCGGGCTCGGCTGGATCGAGTCGCTGCTGATCGCCGCGGTGCTGACCCCGACCGACCCGGTGTTCGCGGCCGCGCTCGTCGGCAACGACAAGGTCCCGCCGCGGCTGCGCCACCTGCTGAACGTCGAGTCCGGCGTGAACGACGGCCTGATCCTGCCGTTCGTCCTGATCTTCCTCGCGCTCGCCGAGGGCTCGGAGGACCTGCACATCGGCGCGCTCGCGAGCGAGCTGGCCATCGGGCTCGTCATCGGCGTGGCGGTGCCGTGGGCGGCGCTGAAACTGGAGTCGACCCGCTGGTTCGCGGTCTCCCCCAAGTACGCGCCGCTGAACGCGGTCGCGATCGGGCTGCTCGTCCTCGCGCTCGGCCAGGCCACCCACGGCAACCTGTTCCTGGCCGCGTTCGCCGCCGGCGTCACGGTCGCGTCGGTCGGCGAGCACTTCCAGGAGGCGTTCGAGCAGTTCGGCGAGCTGATCGCCGAACTGCTGAAGCTCGCCGCGCTGCTGGTGTTCGGGGCGCTGCTGTCCCCGTCCTTCCTCGGCGACGTCGGCTGGACGGGCTGGGTGTTCGCCGTCCTCGCCCTGATCGTCGCGCGGCCCGTGGCGATCTGGGTGTCGTTCCTCGGGTCCCGGCTCACCGCCCGCGAGCAGGGCGCCGTGATGTGGTTCGGCCCGAAGGGCTTCGCCTCGGTGGTCTACGGGCTGATCGTCCTCGACTCGCAGATCGCGGACGCGGACGAGATCTTCCATCTGATCGCGGTGACGATCATGCTGTCGATCTTCGCGCACTCCTCCACCGACATCGTCGTGGCGCGCGGGTTCGACAACGAGCGGGAGGTCCCCGCATGGTGGCGGCGGGACGAGCGGGACAAGGGCCCGGTGGACGCCGTCGAGACCGCCGCCGGTCCGGGCGACGGCCCGGACGCCGCGCCGGGCACGGGCGGCACGGGCGGGTCCGGGGACGGCTCCCCGCCGCCGTCCGGGGACCGCTCCGTGTGATCAACTGGTCTCCGTAGCGCTTCGCCCCTCCCCCTGGGCGTGTCCGGCCCGGGAGGGAGGAGCATTGGCCGCCGCCGCCGCGATCGCGATCTTCGTCGTCGCGTACGCCCTGATCGCCTCGGAGAAGATCCACCGCACCGCCGTCGCGCTCGGCGGCGCCGGGCTGATGCTCCTGCTGCACGTCACCGACGCCGAGGCGGCGTTCTTCTCCGAGGAGACCGGCGTCGACTGGAACGTCGTCTTCCTGCTGCTCGGCATGATGGTGATCGTCTCGGTGCTGCGGCAGACCGGCGTGTTCGAGTTCGTCGCGATCTGGGCGGCCAAACGGGCCCGCGGGAGGCCGTACCGGCTGATGGTGATGCTCGTCCTCATCACCGCGTTCGCGTCCGCGCTGCTGGACAACGTGACGACCGTGCTGCTGGTCGCGCCCGTGACGTTCCTGGTGTGCGAGCGGCTCGGGCTGCGGGTCGTCCCGTACCTGATCGCCGAGGTGATGGCGTCGAACATCGGCGGCACCGCCACCCTCGTCGGCGACCCGCCGAACATCATCATCGCGAGCCGCGCCGGGCTGTCGTTCAACGACTTCCTGATCCACCTGGCACCGCTCGTCCTGGTGCTGCTCGCCGTGTTCTGCCTGCTCTGCCGGGTGCTGTTCCGGTCCGTGTTCCGGTACGACCCGGAACGCACGAAAGAGGTCATGGCGCTGAACGAGCGCGAGGCGATCACCGACCGGCGGCTGCTGCGGCAGGGCCTCGCCGTCCTCGCCGTCGTGATCGCCGCGTTCGTCCTGCACCCGGTGCTGGGCTACGAGCCGTCCGTCGTGGCGCTGCTCGGCGGGGGCCTGCTCGTCGCCGCCACGAAGGTGACCACCGAGGACGCGCTGCGCGAGGTCGAGTGGCCCACGCTGGTGTTCTTCGCGGGCCTGTTCGTGATGGTCGGCGGGCTCGTCGAGACGGGCGTCATCGGCGAGGTGTCGGCCTTCGCCGCCGGGCACACCGAGGGGCGGCGGGGGCTCGCCGCGATGGTGCTGCTGTGGGGCTCGGCCGCGATCTCCGCGATCGTCGACAACATCCCGTACGTCGCCACGATGAGCCCGATCGTCGCCGACCTCGTCCAGGGCTACCCGGGCGACGACGGCCGGGTGCTGTGGTGGGCGCTCGCGCTCGGCGCCGACCTCGGCGGCAACGCCACCGCGATCGGCGCCAGCGCGAACGTCGTGGTGCTCGGGATCGCCGCCCGCAACGGGGCGCCGATCGGCTTCTGGCGGTTCACCGGGTACGGGATCGTCGTCACGATCACCACGATCGCGCTGGCGACCCCGTACCTGTGGATCCGCTACCTGTGATCAGCCGCGGTGGGCCATCCGGTCGCGCAGCCGGTCGGCGGCGGCCACCGCCGGCCCGGCGGCCTTCAGGACGCCCGGCTTGGGCGGCGTGTGCGGATGCGGCCGCGTCGGGGCCTTCTTCTTGGCCTCGGCCAGCTTCCGGCCCAGCTCCTCGGCCCGTTCCTTGGTGATGACCTTGCGCAGTTCCGGCCACACCCGGGTCTCCTCGTAGGAGATGTGCTCGCGCCCGTCCACGATGAACGTGCGCAGCAGCTCCTCGAACCGCTCGTCGTCCGGGTCCATGCCCATGAGGTCGTTCAGGACGAACTTCGCGGACTGCTCCTGCCCCACGGCGTGGTCCGCGAGCCGGTCGCCCTCGGGCACCAGCTCCCGCACCGTCGGCCAGAAGTACTCCTCCTCGACGGCCTCGTGCCTGGACTCGTCCATGATCAGCCGCTCGACCATCTTCCTGCGATGCTCGAGACCCTCCGGACCCGTCCGTCCGGCCCCGGCCTCCAGCTCGGCGAGGACCTCCTTCACGTGGTCGTGGTCCTGCCCGAGCACTTCGAAGACGTCAGCCATGGGTCCTCCTCTCGATGGCGGACATTCCGCCCATGCCCCGTGGGGGCGGCGCAAACGTCCGCGCCCACGGGACGCACGTCACGTGTGATTAACCCGGTTCGCCGGGTACCGCCCCCAGCAGAGCCGATCGGAAAGGAGCCAGGACGATGCCGAAGACCACCGGCAAGGGCCAGGCGAAGAAGGAGGAGCTGCCGGACACCATCAAGCGTTCGGACGCCAAGGCGCAGCGCACCTTCGCGAAGGCTCACGACTCGGCCGTCGAGGAGTACGGCGAGGGCCGCCGGGCCCACCAGGTCGCCTACGCGGCCCTGAAGCACACCCACGAGAAGGTGGGCGACCGCTGGGAGCCGAAGTCCGGCGGCGCCAAGGGGCCGTCCGACAAGCAGGCCGAAGGCGGCCGGAACACCTCCCGCAAGACCGCCGGCGGCGTCGACGCGAACGCGTCGAAGTCCCACCTCTACGACGTCGCCAAGCGCCTCGACATCTCGGGCCGCTCGAACATGAACAAGAACGAGCTGGTGAAGGCCATCGAGAAGGCGAACAACAGCAGGACGCGCAAGGCGCGCAGCAGGTCCTGAGCCGTCAGAGGCGGCGCTCGACCTGGTCGCGGACGGGACGGCCGAGGTTGCGCAGGACCGTCTCGGTGCGGCCCGCCCCCGAGCCGCGCAGCAGGTCCGCGACGACCGCGGGCGGCACGTACGCGAGCGCCGCGCACAGCGGCCGGACCGGCATCGCGTCCGCCACCCGCGCGGCCACGGCGGCCGGCAGCGCCCCGATGATCCCCGCCGCGGCGCGCGGTTCCGCGCGGGCCAGGACCCGCGCGGCGTCGTCCGGCGGGTGCGCGGGCAGAACGGCCCCGGCCGCGTCCGGGTCGAGCCCGCCGGCGGCGCCCGCGGCCTGCGGGGGCTCGAGCATCTGCAGCACCACCGCCGCGGGCGCCGCCGTCCGCCG